>JAKACD010000067.1 GCA_021821785.1 Thermoplasmata archaeon | reverse complement strand
CGGGGCGTGGCGGGTCGCGAGGAGAACCGTGAGGTAAGGTTTTCCCTAGGGCCGGACGACCCCGGACCCGGCCATCTCGCTAATCGGACCCGCCGGCCCGCGATGGGATCAGGCGCATCGCCCCCTCCCGGGGAGGTGTGTGCGATCCCTGCAACTCCGCATGGAAGGTTGGGGGCGTGCGGTCACAGCACGGCGATCACTCCGCAGAAGACGACCGAGGCCAGGCTGGCCCAGTACGCCGCCTTCCAGAACCCCCGGGAGGCCGCCGGTCCCATGATCCGTGGGTCCCCGGCCAGCTGCCCCACGAGGATGCCGGGTCCGAGGAGGATGAACACGAGCAGCACCATCAGCACCAGGACGAGGGTGAGGGGATGCGGGAAGAGGAACGGGATCACGACCGCCGGCACGGTCTCGATGGTGGAGACCCAGAAGGCCCGCCCGCGCGGAAGTCCCAGCGCCTCGACAACCCCCCAGGCGCTTCCGAGAGAGATGACGACCAGGGCAAGGAACGCGGCGGCCACGAGGCCGATCGCGAAGGCGTACGGGAGGATCGCTCCCCCGACCGCCGCAAGCGCGGCGGCAATCCCGCTGGCCGTGAAGAGATCCGCGTGGGCGGGCATCCCGGCGCCGAGCATCAGAAAGGCGACCATCAGCAGCTCGCTCGCGACGGCCCCGAGAAGGGTCTCCTTCCGGACGCTGCGAACGGTCGTCCCGGCCTTCTCCGCGGTCGCCGACGATTGGAAGAACAGCATGAACGGCATGACGACCGCCCCGGCGTTCGCGGCGAGAAGGAAGACGAACGACGGGTTCGCTGAGAAGTAGACCGGGGTGTACGGGAGCACGCCCTTCATCAGCAGCGCGGCGCCCGCGGTCAGGATGAAGATCCCTGAGACGGCGAGGAGGACCCGCTCGACCCAGGCGTACCGCCCCCGGGCCACGAGACCTACGTGGACGAGGAACGCGAGAGGAAGGGAGAGATACAGCGGTACCCCGAAGATCCCGAACCCGATCCCGATCGCGGCGTACTCGGCCACGTAGCTGGCTACGTCGGCCAGGGCTACGGGGATCGCCAGCGCCAGCCCCGTCGCCGGGGATCGGGCTTCCCGGACGAGCTCCCCGAGCCCCTTGCGTGTGACCGCGCCGATGCGGCCGGCCGCCTCCTGGACAAAATAGAGCGGGACGATCAGGAGCAGCAGGAACCAGATCAGGTCGTAGTGGTAGGCAACCCCCGACGCGACGCCGGTGAGGATGCTTGCCGCATCCACGTCCGCGATCATCACGAGCCAGGCGGGCCCCCAGGCTCGGAACCAGGCGGGGGCGGTCCGAGACGACCCCGCGGGCTCGGTCGGTCGGGCGTATCCACGTCCACGGTCCGGCGATGTCGGGGAGAAGACCGAGGGCTCGTCGGAGGACATCGGGGTCTCCCGGGGAACGGGGGACGGGGAGGGATAATCTTTCTGTATGTGATGCTATATCATTTGAGTTCACAGTGTGACTTACTAGACCGTCCCGAGCTCCACGGGGAGGGCGGGCTACCGCGGTGGCCGCCCGGGCGGAGGCGGCTCCTCGGGCGGCGCAGGACCCGCCCCCGGCGCGCCGGTGCCGCCCGAGCGCGGGCTCCGGAGCTTGAGCACGTGACCGCTACCCAGTTATGTTCACGAAGTGAATGCGGGGACGGGGTGTCTCGAATGGTCAGTGCGCACCGGCGGACCGCGTCCATCTCTTGGGTTCACCTGCTTCAAGCCCTGGTGGCCCGCGAGGGAGTCGAGCAGCTCGGTCTCTCCTCCCGCCGGGTGGCGGCGTTGCTGGGCCTTGCCCCGTCAGCGGTCTCTCAATATCTCTCCGGTACGCGGGTCGGCAAGGGATTTCTCGCCTACGCCACCGACGACCGGGCCCGCGCGATCGCCCGGCACGCGGTCGAGCAACTGATCGCAGGGGAGTCGGAGGGCCGTGGAGCGACTCGGGCGATCCTGGAAGGTGCGGCCTCCCTCGCCGAGCTCTCCGAGTCCCCCGGCCGTCGAAAGGTGTTCCCGGGCCGAGGGGCCGACGCGCGCACCGCCCCGGAGCTCCGACGGCTCGCCGTCTGGATGCGTCAGCGTGTGCGAGCCGAGCAGGTGGCGGTGACCCAGTGCATGCGACTCGCGCAGCGGGCTCGCGACGAGCTGACCCGGGGCCTCCTGCGTCAGATCGCGTCGGATAGCCTACGCCACGCCGAGATCGTCGCCTCGCTCGCTACGTATCTCGATCAGGGCGTATCGGCCGCATTCGCCTCCGGCATCACCCGCCGGGAGGTGGAGGCCCTGATCGAGAGCGAGCGCAAGGCCGAGGCCCAGGCCGACTCCGAGCCCGCGCGTCACCTCGACGGCACCATGGCCATCCTGATCGCCAGCATGGAGGCGGACGAGCGGAAGCACGCCGATCTCCTGCGGGGGCTCCTCGACCGCGGCTTTCGGGGATGAGGACGGACCTGTATCCCTCCCCGACCGGGACTCCGCACCGGGGTTCGGCGGCGCCGCCAACTCCCACGGTGCGAGAGGGAATATCACCGCCCCGGCTCCGTTGGCCGCCGATGCCCGGCGGGCGCCCGGTTCCGATCGACTCAACCTAAGGGGGGTTCGCCATTTGGGAGGTACCGCTCACGGCGCGGCCCCATCCGAGGGCCCCTCACCGGCCAGTCGCCCGGTGGAGAGATTCGCGAGCACTCGATCGGCCTCCGAGTCCAAGAGGCGGGCCAAACCGGTGCGACGCAGGCGCAGGAAGAGACGCTGGGACCAAGGTACCCCCTCGAGGGTCAACTCCCATCGGATGCGGGTGCGCGGCCCTTCCGAGGTCAATGTCACCGAGGTGATGGCGCGGTGCCGAAGCCGCGTGCCCGCCCGTGTCTCGGTCTCGGTCTCCCACCTGGTGGACGAGGTCCGACGGCGGCGCACGAGGATCGTGGCCCGTCCCCGGGTCAGCCGGTACGAGAAGCTGCCCGGCTGCTGGTCGATCATCTCCTGCTCATACTCGTCGCCTCCCTTCCCGAAGTTCGTCGAGGAGGGGCGGTCGAGCGCGCGATGGACGTCCTCGATCCGTGCGGGAGCGAGCCTCTCAGTCGTTACGCGAACGGTCATCGTCTACGCCCACGTTGGCCGAGCCCACTGAGCCGCGCCCGGCGCCGAGCACAACGTCCCGGGGCTTCACGTCGACCGGTAGGGCACGGTTCTCGCTTCAGCTCGGTGTCGCCTGCCTACGGTCATACTCGTCTCGAACTTCACTGCGTCGCCGGAGCAGTTGCGAGCCTCGGCCAGTCGATGCAAGGTCGAGGGGCCGGGCAACGAAAGCACCTAGCTACGGGTGGGGCATTCGAACCGTCCGGAATCACTTGCGACCGGCGCCGGTCGGGGAGTATCACGCCGGCGGAGCTCTTCCTCCCGCGGTAACCCGACGGATGAGCGGTACGAGCCGATCGGGCCGAGGTTGTGCGGAGCGAGATGGGTCGCCTTCGTTCAGCGCTGTTCGGCCGATCCCTAGGGACGCGGTCGGTTCCCGGGGTGGTCGCTCTCAGCTTGGAGGGCGCCCGAGATGGCCCCCACCTCACGGAACACTCGTAGCAGGTTACCGCCCAAGATCTTTCGGCAGTCAACGGGCGTGTACGCCCGGTCCAGCAACGCCTGCGTGATCTTGGGTAGGTCAGCCGCCGAGTCGAGGCCCTCCGGCAACTGGCCGTTGACCCCGTCGAAGTCGGAGCCCAAGCCCACGTGATCGACCCCCGCCACCCGAGCGATATGGTCGATGTGGTCGATCAGTCGAGAGAGCGGGGGGCGGGGAATCTTGTCCATGTAAGCGCGTCGGATCCGGTTCTCCTCCGCGTAGCTGAGCGCGCGGCCCTCTGCCTTGGCCTTTGCTTGACTGTCGGCGACCTCACCGCGGACCTCGGGCTGGAGCGCTTTCCAGGCGTCGCAATACTCTTGGGAAACAAATCCGGAGTAGAAATTAACCTGGACGACTCCGCCCTTCGAGTGGGGTCCGCCGGACGTCGCGACCGCGCTCAACATCTCATCGGTCAGGTTACGAGGGTGATCGCACAGGGCGCGCGCCCCCGAGTGGGAGGCGATCACCGGGGCACGACTGACCGCGAGGGCCCGGTGGAACGTGGCGTCGGAGACGTGCGAGATGTCCACCATCACGCCGAGCCGATTCATCTCGCGCACCACCTCCTCGCCGAACGGGGTCAGGCCGTTCTTCGTGTGCGGAGCCGCGGGATCGTCGAGGTCGCCCGAGGAATCGGCCCAATCGGTCGAGTTCGACCAGGTGAGGGTCATGTAGCGCACGCCGAGCGCATGGTACTGGCGGAGCAGAGCGAGCGAATTCTCGATCGAATGCCCCCCCTCGATGCCCATCAGAGCGGCGAATCGGTGGGCCCGATGCGCCTCCTCGATCCCCTGGGGGTCGGTCACGAAGGCCACCCGGTCCGGATGCCGCGCCACCTGGTGCTTGACCGAGTCGATCAGCTCGAGAGTGCGGCGAGCATACTGTCCTTTGTACCGTGTGGGCTCCACCCAGATGGAGAAGAATTCCGCGCTCAGGTTGCCCGCGTGAGCCGCGTCGAGATTGAGCTGGCCTCCGCCGAGCGGGTCGGCGAGATCGAACTGCTCGTCCAGGAATCGTTGCGGGGTGTCGGCGTGAGTGTCCACGACGATGGCGGTGCTGTGGATGTGCGCGGCCGCGTCGACCTCCGGAGTCATCTTCCCGTTCGCCCGGGCAACCCTAGCCGTGAGAAGAGAAAAGTCGGAAGGGTGCCCCGCCGAGGTTAGCGGACGGCAGTGGCCTCCGCCCTAAGGTGCGGGGAGGGTTCCCTCGCCCCCTCGAAAACTCGGGTCCGGTCGCACGAGTATCGGAGCGTCGGAGGGGGTCACCGCCCGACCGTTCAAACCCAACGATTTCCCGAAAAGTGCCGGCCTGGCCCCGCGACCCTAGACCCCTAGTGGTGTGCTCGAAATCCTTCCTTGACTCCGCGATCGGGCAAAGGCGCGACCGCTCCCTCGCTCGCTTCGCTACGTCAGGTTCCGGCCTCTCGCGAGCGATACCAGTCCAAGGTCGCTCGGATTCCATCGTCATACGAGGATGCGACGAGTCGGCCGAACTTCGCGCGGAACTTCGAACCATCGAGTATGAGTCGCTCACGACGCAGGTACTGCATCTCGAGGAACTCCCGGGCTTGGGAATTGAAGAGACCGTACAACATGATCAGCCCCCGGGGAACGGCTCGGATCTTCGCCTTGGTTCCCGCGGTCTGAGCGACCTTGGTGAGCCATGCCCGGGGTGTCGTGATCTCGAATCCGGGTAAATGGTAGGTCTCTCCCGACGTGCTTGGGTCCAGGCCGGCCAGAACCAACGCTTGCGCGGCATCCTCGATGAAGGAGAACTCGAAAGGGATTTCCAACTTGCCATACCAGGGCATCGCCCGGCCACGGAGCGCATTGGCGAAGACCGGACGGTACAGTTCGTTTACCACGTCGGGCCCGTAGAAGTCAGGGAACCGCACGATCGTGTACGGGATGCCCTCCTGACGCCAGGCCGTCTCTAGGCGCCGCTCCATCTCGACTCGGATTCGCCCCTTCCGTGAATGGGCGCCCTTGGGGTGATCTTCCGCCACGAGCTCCTTCTGCGCGTGGCCGAAGACGTAGACATTCCCCGGGAATACGATCTTCGCACGGGCCGCTCGCGCGGCGTCGATGGTGTTGGACAGCATCGGTAGGGCCTGGGTCGACCAGTCCGGATACGGGACGTTTACGCAGTGAAAGATCGTGGTCGCGCCCCGCGCGGCGGCGCGGACGTCACTTCCGACCAGAGCGTCACCGCGGACGACGTCGATCCCTTTCGCCTCAGGCCACGACCGTCGAAACTTCTCGGGATCGCGGACGAGCACCCGTACCGGCTCTCCCCGCTCCGCAAGTCTCACCGTGGTCCAATGACCGATCCCACC
>JAKACD010000066.1 GCA_021821785.1 Thermoplasmata archaeon | reverse complement strand
ATTCCAGGGAATGCTCGCGGAGGGCTGGGAGGGGGTCCTCCGGGGCCAACCGCCGACCTACGCCTACTGCGCCGCGCCCGCCCCGACTCTGCTCCTATTGCTCCGGCATTATCCCTTGAGCGACGACGTCGGGTTCCGATTCTCCTCGTCGGGATGGACGGAGTACCCGCTCACCGCGGAGAAGTACGCCCGGTGGCTCGCCGCGACCCCCGGCGAACTCGTCGGCCTCTTCATGGATTTCGAGACGTTCGGCGAGCACCACTCCGCCGCGAGCGGCATCCTCGACTTCCTGAGCGCGCTGCCCCGGGCGGTACGGCATCACCCGAACCTTGAGTGGGCGACGGTCGACGAAGCGATCCGCACCGTCCCCCGGGCGCCGCTCAGCGTACCGTACACCATGAGCTGGGCCGACCAGAACCGCGACCTCGGGGCCTGGCTCGGGAACGACCTGCAACGGTCGGCGTTCGAGGCCGCGAAGAAGGTCGGGGTCCTCGCCCGGCAGGCCAGGGACCCCGTGATCCTCGAGGACTGGCGGAAGCTCCTCACGTCCGACCACTTCTACTACATGTACGTGAGCGGGCACGGCGCCGACCTCGGGGTGCACCAGTACTTCTCGAGCTACGAGAGCCCGTACGACGCCTACGCGAACTACATGAACGCGCTGACCGACCTGCGCCGCCGGGCGCTCGATCGGCTCGGCGTGCCGGTGCTGAAGTGACGAGCGTCGGTCGTTCGGCCCCCGGCTCCAACCGAACCGATAAAGGGTTCCGCGGCCCCCGGGGCGTGAACCGAATGCAGGGCGGGCGAGCGCACCGGGCCCCGTCGGGCCGGGGGGCGGCGAGATGATCACGCAGCTTACCGGGAACGGTCGCCTGCTCCTGACGGTGAACGAGAACGGAGACTGGAACGAGCTCTTCTATCCCTACCCCGGGCAGTTCCAGCAGCTGCGGGAGGCCCGGCTCGGGGTCTACGACATCCCCGCGCAGCGGTTCGCCTGGCTGCGGCGGGGCAACGGCTACGAGATCCATCAGGAGCCGAGCGGCCCGGGCCACCTGCCCGAGTCGACCTGGACCGGCCACGGGCTCCGGATCGGCGTCCGCGACCACGTCCATCCCAACCACGACCTCGTCGCGCGGGTCCTGCGGGTCCGGGCCGACCCCGCGAGACCGATCCGCCTCTTCGCCTACCACGCGTTCCAGATCGCGGAATCGATGTACCAGGATACGGCGTACGTCGATCCCACGACGGCGAGCCTCGTCCACTACAAGCGCGGGTACTTCTTCGAGTTCTTCAGCGACCCTCCGGTCACGCGGGCGGTCTGCGGCGAACACACGCTGAAGGGGCTCCAGGGCACGTACGTCGACGCCGAGGACGGCCGCCTCGAAGGCCGCTCGGTGGCGCACGGGGCCGCCGACAGCGTCCAGCAATGGGACCTCGAGCCGAGCGCCGACCACGAGGCGGTCGTGCGGCTCTTCCTCGCCGTCGGGCGGAGCCTCCCGGCCGTCCATCAGATCCGGGAGTACGTGACCGACGGCGGCTTCGCCCGATTCGTGCGCGAGTCCGAAGCGTTCTGGGAGACCTGGGTGCAGCGGCGGCTCCCCAACCCTCCCTCGGGACTGAGCGGGCTCGGGCGGGAGGTATACCGGATGAGCGTGCTGCTCCTGCGTCACTCGACCGGCACGAACGGGGCGATCATCGCCTCGCCCGATACCCGGTCGCTCGTCGCCGCGGGGGACACGTACAACTACTGCTGGTGGCGCGACGGGGGGTACGTGTCGAAGGCGATGGACGAGGCGGGGCTGTACAACAACGCCGCGCGCTTCCTCGATTTCGCGCGCCGCTGCCAGAACCCCAACGGTTCGTTCTTCCACCGGCACTTCCCCGACGGGGCGATCGGCAGCACCTGGCACCCGCCTCCGCATCTTCAGATCGACCAGACGGCGACCGTGATCGCCGCGACGTGGCATCACTTCAAGCGCGGGGCCGACCCGGACGTCCTGCTCGAGCTCTGGCCGTTGGTCAAGGGCGCCGCGAACTTCCTCGCCGCCTTCCGGGACCCCGCGACCGGGCTGCCCGCCCCGAGCTTCGACCTCTGGGAGGAGCGGATGGGGATTCATCTCTATTCCACGGCCGCGGTCGTCCACGCCCTCGAGCGCGCGGGCCGGATCGCCACCGAGATCGGCAAGGACCCGGCCGCGTGGGAGCACGGGGCGGAGGAGATTCGCCGCGCGGCCGTGGACGCGTTCTGGGACCCGGCGACCGGCCGGTTCGTCCGTTCCCTCGCCCCGCGCGACGAGCGCCTCGATGCCTCGGTCCTCCTCGCGCTCAAGCTCGGCTTCCTTCCGTGGAACGACCCGCGGGCCAGCGCCACGGTCGACGCGATCGAACGTCGGCTCTGGTGCCACGAGGTCGGAGGGCTCGCCCGGTACGAGGGGGACCAGTACTACGGGCACGAGAACCCGTGGATCGTCAGCACGCTCTGGCTCGCGGAGGCCCGCCTACGGCTCGGCGACCGGAACCGCTGCCGCGAGCTCATCGAGTGGGCGGCCGCGCACGCGACCCGGACCCGGCTCCTCCCCGAACAGATCGACCGGACGACCGGAGAGCCCAAGAGCGCGACGCCGCTCACCTGGTCGCACTCGACGTTCGTCGACGTCGTCCACAAGTATGCCGAGGCGGAGCACCGGGGCACGGTCTCGGAAGAGTGAGCCGACCGCGCCCGCTCGCTCGGACGGGCTCGCGCTCGGTATCGACCTCGGCGCGACGAAGGTCGTCAGCGGCCTCGTCGCCGCGGACGGTCGGATCGTCCATCACAGCGGCCGCCAGCTCCACGCCAACGATGGGCCGGGCGGCGTGATCCGGGCGCTCGTGAAAAGCGCCCGGGCCTGCCTCGCGGAGACGCCCGAACCCCCGGTCGCGATCGGGGTCGCGGTCGCCGCGCAGGTCGACCCGCGGACCGGCACCGTGGTCCACGCCCCGAACCTCGGTTGGCGGGACGTCCCGCTCGCCCGGCGCGTCGCGGAGGAGCTCGGACGCCCGGTGACCGTCGTCAACGACGCGCGGGCCGCGACGATCGCCGAATGGAAGCACGGGGCCGCGCGGGGAGAGGAGGATCTGTTCTGCCTCGTCCTCGGAACGGGCGTGGGCGGCTCCGCCGTCGTCGGCGGGCGACTCCTCGAGGGCGCGAGCCACGCACTCGGCGAGGTCGGCCATCTCACGATCGTCGTCGGCGGCCGACGATGCCATTGCCCGAACTGGGGCTGCTTCGAAGCGTACGTCGGCGGCTGGGCGATCGCGGAGCGGGCCCGGGAGGCGATCCGAGCCGATCCGGCGGCGGGCGCGGGGCTCGTCCGGCGTGCCGGCGACGTCGCGGCCGTGAGCGCGCAGACCGTGTTCCAGGCGTACCGCGCCGGGGACGCGCTCGCCGGCCGCCTGGTGCGCGAGACCGAGCGGTTCCTCGCCGATGGGGCGGTGAGCGTGGTCAACGCGTTCAACCCGTCCGTCCTCGTGCTCGCGGGGGGCCTCGTGGCGGGGATGCCGGAGTTCCTCCCGGTGGTCGAGGCGGCGATCCGCGCCCGCTGCCAGCCGAGCGCCGCCGGAGCGCGGGTCGTGTCGGCCCAGTGGAAGGAGGACGCGCCGCTCGTCGGCGCCGCGACGTACGCCCGGGAATCCGCCTGAGCCCGCCTCGCGTCCGGGGCCCGGCGGGCTTCGGGTTCCTCAGCGGGAAATCGTCCCCTCCCGTGGGGGCAGCGAGAACTCGAGCCAGCCGAACCGGCGGCCGTCGAGCTCGTAGGCGAGACCGTCCCCCTCCCGATGCACCCGGGCCGTGCCGGCGAGGCCCCGGGGGCCGTCCGCGAGGACCGGATCGAGCGCCACGCGCCCGGTGGCCTTCTCGCGGGCGAAGTTGTAGAGGCAGAGGACCCGGGCCGAGAGGCCCTGCCGCCAGAACGCGAAGACCGAGGAGTTCTCCGGGTCGACGAAGTGGATCCCGTCCGGTCCGAAGATGGTCGGATGGGCGCGATAGACGTGGAGGAGCGTGCGCACCTTCGCGAGGAGCGAATCCGGCCGCGTCCGCTGCTCGGCGACGTTTCGGCCGGCGGGGCCGTACGCGGGGTCGGCGACCGGTGGGCGGAGGAGACGATCGAGCGGCGCCCGGGAGAAGCCCCCGGTCGGTGTCGCCTCCCACTGCATCGGGGTGCGGACGCCGTCCCGGTCGGGGAGGTCGAGCCGGTCGCCCATCCCGATCTCGTCTCCGTAGTACAGGAACATCGCGCCCGGAAGGCTCAGGCCGAGGGCGATCATCATCGCGACGGAGTCGTCATCGCCCTCGAGCATCGGGGCGAGGCGCCGGCGGACCCCTCCGTGGATGACCGTCCGCGGGTCCCGGCAGAACAGCCAGAGGAACATCTCGCGCTCGTCGTCGCTCACCTGCTCGAGCGTGACCTCGTCGTGGTTCCGCAGGAAGTACGCCCAGCCCGAACCGGGCGGGGTCGGCAGCGTCGCGCGGAGGACGTGGCGGATCCGGCGCGGGTCGCTCTCCCCGAGCGCGAGGAACAGGTTCGGCATGAGGGGGAAGTGCATGACCATCTGGAACTCGGCGCCGCCGCCGAAGTACTGGTAGGTCTCGGGGACCGACTGGTTCGCCTCGGCGACGAGGACCGCGCCCGGGAACTCCTCGTCGATCATCGCCCGCAGCTCGTGGAAGAAGCGGTGCACCTCGGGAAGGCTCTGGCAGCGGGTGCCCTCGCGCTTGTACAGGTAGGGAACCGCGTCGCACCGGAACCCGTCGAGGCCCTGGTCGAGCCAGTACCGGGCGACGTTCAGGATCTCCCGGTGCACCTCGGGCGAGTCGTAGTTGAGGTCGGGCTGCGTCGCGTAGAACCGGTGGAAGTAGTACTGGCCCGCGACGTCGTCCCAGGTCCAGTTCGCCCGCTCGAAGTCTCGGAAGAGGACCCGGGTCCGGGAGAACTCCTTCCCCGTGTCCGACCAGAAAAACCAGGAGCGATACGGGCTCTCTCGGTGGCGCCGCGCCTCCTGGAACCATCGGTGATCGACCGACACGTGGTTGGTGACGAGGTCGCCGAGGACCCGGATCCCCCGCGCATGGGCCTCCTCGAGGAGCCGCGTCAGGTCGGCGAGCGAGCCGAGCGAAGGGTCCACCGCGTAGTGGTCGACGATGTCGTACCCCTCGTCTCGCCAGGCCGAGCGGTAGAACGGCAGGAGCCAGAGGGCCCCGACGCCGAGGTCGGCGAGGTAGTCGAGCTTCTCGGTGACGCCCGGGAGGTCGCCGATCCCGTCGCCGTTCGCATCGAAGAACGACCGGACCGGGATCTCATAGAAGACCGCCGTCCGGAACCAGTCCCCCGTGCGAAGGGGACTCGACTTCACCACCATGATCGGCCGTTCCCGAGATCTCGCTCCCGCCGTGCCGCCTCGGTAGATAGGTTGTGCGGGCGCCGCGACGGCCTACGTGCCGGGGCGGGCGGCCCCTGAGCCTGAGTTTCTGAGCGTTTACGGGACAGGCAGGTAGGCCGTCGCTCCGAGAGTCCGGAGCCGTTCCGCTTGTTCGGTGGTCGTCCTCGTGGTCCCATCCCGGACCGATTTCCTCGCTCCGAACCGGTTCCACGCCACCTCTCCGAGAGTGGGGAACGCCTCCTCGAGCGTCCTCTCGGGGTATTTCGCCCGCAGCCTCCGCTCCGCCCAGCTCCACCGGAGATACGCCAGGTACACCCCCGTCGCATACGCCTCGATCCGATCCTTCCGACGGTCGCGCAGCGGTCCCAACGACAGCGGTCCCTTCGCCGTCCGAAACACCGTCTCGACCGCCGCCTTCTGGAAGTAGGTTCGGATTCCTTCCACCGCCTCCTGCGTCGGATCGGTGTGGAAGAGCAGGAACCGCCCGTCGAGCTTCCGCTCCCGTTCGAGCGCCTTCGGGTCCGCCCGGAACCCCCGACGACCCACCGACGGGACCACGACCGATCCCAGCTCCCGGCGGATCTCCCCGAGGCGGCCCCGCGGGAGCGGCCCTCCGAGCTCCTGGATCAGGAGGTCCCGACTCTGCCGCTCCTCCACGCGCCGACGGGCCTCCGAGACGACCACGACCCGGACCTTCGGCTGGC
>JAKACD010000014.1 GCA_021821785.1 Thermoplasmata archaeon | reverse complement strand
CGGACCTCGACCTCGGTGAAGGCCTTCCCGTTGTGGATCGCGACACGGCGCCCCACGTGGTCGGGGAGGATCAGGGCGTCCCGGCAGTGGGTGCGGACGACCTTGCCGGCCGGAGTCGCGCGGAGGCGCTCGAAGAACTGGGTCGTCTCGAAGTTGAAGCCGCGCCGGATGGAACGGCGCGCGCGCGCCGTCAGGAGCTTCGCGAGGTCTTCCAGGCTCATGGCCTGGAGCTCGGCGAGCGTGTGCCCCCGGTACGTGAACTCCCGCTTGCGGCGGGCCTCGACCTTCTTTCCCTTGCGTGCGCGTGCCATGATCGATCAGACGCTCCCGCGCTGCTGGCGCGCCCGCTTCTTCCGGGTGGAACGGGAGAACCGGCCGACCTTGGCGCCGGGCCAGGTCCCGCTGCTCACGGTGCTCGGACGCCCGACGTGCTGATGCGCCCCACCGCCGAACGGGTGGTTCACCGGGTTCATCGCAACGCCCCGCACCTTGAACGCGGCTCGGGCGAGCGACCGGGTGGCCCAGACCTTCTTGCCGGCCTTGATGATCGGGCGCTCCCGGCGTCCGCCGCCCCCGACCGCACCGACCTGCGCGCGGCAGGTGGGCAGGAACTGCTTGAAGGCGCCCGAAGGCAGCTGTACCGTGACCTCCTTGGCCGTGTGGGCGACGACGAGCGCGCTCGCACCGGCCGAGCGGACCAGGCGACCGCCGTCGAACGGCTTGACCTCGAGGTTCGAGACGAGCGTCCCATCAGGGATGGTGCCGAGCGGCAGAATGGATCCCCGGTCGACCTTGCCCTGCTGGAAGGCGATCGCGTCGCCCGTGGCGAGCCCCGCGGTCGCGAGGACGCGCACCGTGCCGCCGTCCGGGGCCGCGACCTCCGCGACGGGCGCGGTGCGGCCCGGGGCGGGAACGATCCGGAGGACCTTTCCCTCGCCGACGACGTTCGGGGCCGGGTGGTAGACCGGTCCGTGGTGGCGGTGGCTCGGGGATCGATAGGTCCCCGTGCCGCTGCCCCGCCGGCGGGAGATGATGCGTTTTCCCATTAGAACACTCCAGCTCGGCTACCGATGTCCTCGGCCGAGTACTCCTTCTGGAAACGGATGGTGGCGATCTTGCCGGTGCGGACGATCTTCGTGGTGACCTTCGCCACCTTGCACTGGTAGAGGCTCTCGACGGCCTGCTTGATCTCCGCGCGGGTGGCCCGGTGGTCGACGACGAACTCGAGCTTGTTCTGGCGCTCCATCTCGTCCATCGACTTCTCGGTCACGTAGGCGTGCATGATGATGCGGTGGCGGAGGGTGGGCGTGCTCACGGGACCGCCTCCCCGAGCCGGGATCGGAGCGATTCGACCGCGCTCTTCGAGAACACCGTGAGGCGGCCCGCATCGCCCCCGGGGGCGAGGTCCTCGGTCGCGAGACGGCGGGCGGAGATGACCTCCACGCCGGCGAGGTTACGGAACCCGCGCGCCCGGTCGGACGCGCTGGTCACGATGAGCACGCTGCGCGGCGTCCGACGGACGCGGCCGCGCCGCCGGGCCCGGCCCGACGACGTGAGGTGCGTGCCGTCCTGCGCCCGCTCGACGTCCGCCCAGAGCTTGAGCCGCTCCAGGAGGCGTCGCGCGTCGGCGGCCGTCTCGATCCCCTCGATCGGGTCCGCGACGATGAACGGGAGGTGAACTCCGTGCGGAAGGTGATGGCCCCGGGCGCTCGCGAGCCGCTCTTCCCGCGTCGCCGCGAGGGCCGACGCGAACGCGAGGCGTCGCTCCTTGTCGTTGATCTTCTTCGCCCAGATGCGCTCGATGCGGGGCGGATGGGCCGGCCGACCCCCGACGGTGTTCGGCGCCTGCGCCCCGCGCATCGAATCCATCAGTCGCGGCGACCGCGAGACCCCCTTGCCCTTCCCCGACCATTCCACCGAGTGGCGGAGGCCGGCGGTCGGCGAGGTCCCATACGGCTGACGCCGGTGGGATTGGGCCGCGACGACGGCGCGGCGGATGAGGTCGGGCCGCACGGGCTGGGAGAACGCGAGGGGCAGGGCAATGGTGCCGTCCGGCTTTCCTTCGAGATCGAGGAGATGCGCCCGGTGATGGGGCGAGTGCGGCTCCGTGGGGAGCGCAGGGCTCCCCGTCTCGCGCGATGCCGTCATGCTCCCTGCTTCGAGCGAGTACTGAAGTAGCGCAGGTCGACCTTCTCGACCGTCGCCACCCGGCTCCGCATCGGGGCCCGGAAGCGCAGGAGGCGCTTCGCCGGCCCGGGGAGGGAGCCATGGAGGACGATGCAGGCGCTGCGGACCTCCCCGTAGTGCAGGAATCCGCCGGCGGGAGCGATCGGTTCCGTACGGGGGTCGCGAACGACCTTGAGCACACGCATGTTGAACTGGGTCCGTCGGTGGTACCCCTGCTGGCCGGCCTGAGGGATACGGTAGGAGACGAAGCTCGGATTGTGCGGACCGAGCGTCCCGATCATCCGTCGGTGCTTCGAGTTCTTGCGCGGCTGGAGCTTCACGCCCCACCGCTGGATGTGGCCCTGGAAGCCGAATCCCTTCGTGACCCCGATCACGTCCACGAACTCCCCCTCGCGCGTCAGCTGGTCGACGGGGACCTCCTGGCCGAGCTTCTGGAGCGCGAACGCCCGGCGCTCGTCATACTTCTCTCCCGAGACCCGGAGCTCGAAGATCTCGGGCGCCTTCGAACCGGTACCCGTGATGAGCTGGGGCTGGGTGAGCGCGATGAGCCGAACCTCGTCGCCGTGCTTCTCGCCGAACGCCGCGAGCGCCTCGGGGGAGCTCGCCGGGTGCGGAGGGATCCGCCGGGCGACCTCCTCGGGGAGACCCGATCCCCAGACCTCCGCGACGATCCGCATGCCGTACGGGTAGCGCTCGTACAGCCGCGCCCCGACGATCCGGAGCGGAGGCACTTCCACGACCGTGACCGGGACCGAGACCTCCTGCCCCGCGGTCGTCGACCGCTTACGGTAATCGACGATGAACGCGTGGGTCATGCCGACCTTGAACCCCGCGAACCCTTCGATCGCGGGCTGCTTCGGGCCGTCCGGCCAGGAGCGGACCCGCGGCAGCGCACGGGCCGAGCGGGAGCGGGGTGAGAAGGCGAGAGAGCCTCGCCGGGGACGGTGTCGTGCCATCGGTCGATAGGGGGTCCTACCTCCAGTGGGGACGGGGGAGAAGGGTGCCCTATATAAGCGCTCGCGCGCGCCGCACCGGACCGCTCGCGCGCACGAGATTCTCCTCGAAGAATCGGCGCCTTGGCGGACCGTCCTCGGACGCGCGCGTAGAGGAGGGGGCCGGTCCGTCGCGCCGCTGGGTTCGCCGCGCCCCATCCGAACCATTATGGCCCGCGCGCCCTCCGCGAAGCGGCGGGGGGAACTAGGGTGCAAGCCTACGTCAAGACCAGCCGAGGACCTGGCGGGGAGATCCGGACGGTGCCCGACCCGAAGCCCGGGGCCGGCGAGGTGCTCGTGCGGGTCCGCGCCTCCTCTGTCTGCGGAACGGATGTCCACATCTGGACCTGGAACGAGTGGGCCCAGTCGCGCGTCAAGCACGTACCGATGATCTTCGGGCACGAGCTGAGCGGCGAGGTGATTGAGCTCGGTCCGGGGGTGAAGGGCCTCTCGGTCGGCGATCACGTCTCGGCGGAGACGCACATCGCGGACGGCACCTGCTACCAGTGCCGGACCGGGAAGATGCACATCTGCCAGAACGTGGAGGTGCTGGGGGTCGACCGCAACGGCGTCTTCGCCGAGTATGCCGTGCTCCCCGAGATGAACGCCTGGAAGAACGACCCGTCCCTGGACCCGGCGCTCGCCTCGATCCAGGAGCCGCTCGGGAACGCCGTACATTCGCTGCTTCCCGAGGACAACATCGAGGACCTCGGCGGGAAGAACGTCTTGGTGACCGGCTGCGGTCCCGTCGGCCTCTTGGCGATCGCGGTCGCCCGGATCCTGGGGGCCCGTCGCATCTTCGCGACCGAGGTCAACCCGGTCCGGACGCGTCTCGCACGGACGATGGGCGCCGACCACGTCTACAACCCGCTCGAGGTCGGGGCGGATCTCGCCCGCACGATCGTGAGCGAGACCGAGGGCCAGGGAGTCGACGTCTCCCTCGAGATGTCCGGGCATCCGTCCTCCCTGCGGCTCGCCTTCGAGGCGCTGACGTCGGGCGGTCGGGTCTCGCTGCTCGGTCTCCTCGACAAGGAGGCCTCGCTCGATTTCGACAACGCGATGATCTTCAAGGCGGCCCGGGTCTACGGCATCTTCGGCCGGCGCATGTTCTCTACGTGGTACCAGGTGAAGGGGCTCCTCGCCCGGCCCGAGCTGCGCACCAAGATGGCCGAGATCATCACCCATCGGGTCGCGATCGGCGAGCTCCCGCGGGCGATGGAGCTGATCCAGTCGATGCAGGCCGCGAAGGTCTCGCTCGAGCCGAGGTGGTGAGGCCCGTGCGCGACCCGACCGGATTCCTGGCCGAGGAGTACCAGCAGCTCGTCGCGAGCGCGACCGACTGGAAGCTGCGGGTCCTCGAGGGTCCGAGCGCCCCCTGGTGCGAGATCGACGGTCACCGGGTCCTGATGTTCTGCTCGAACAACTACCTCGGGCTGTCGAACCACCCCCGGCTCAAAGAGGCGGCCGTCGCCGCGGTGAAGACCCACGGCGTCGGATCGGGGTCGGTCCGCCCGATCGCCGGGAACATGGACCTCCATATGGAACTCGAGCGGCGCCTCGCGAAGTTCAAGCGGGCGGAGGCCTCGCTCGTCTACCAGAGCGGGTTCGCGACCAACTCCGGGCTCATTCCCCAGCTGGTCGGCGAGGGCGACCTCGTGATCAGCGATGAGCTGAACCACGGGAGCATCATCGACGGCGTCCGGCTCTCGCGCGCGGAGCGCGCCGTCTACCGGCACGGCGACCCCGTGGACCTGGAGCGAGTGCTCGCGACCGCCGAGGAGCATCGGCCGTCCTACCGGCGCATCCTGATCATCACCGACGGCGTCTTCTCGATGGACGGCGACATCGCTCCGCTCGACCGGATCGCCGAGCTCGGGCATCAGCACGGGGCCATGGTCTACGTCGACGACGCCCACGGGGAGGGGGTGCTCGGCGAAGGGGGCCGGGGGATCGTCTCGCACTTCGGCCTCTCCCGCGACCGAGTACAGGTAGAGATGGGGACGTTCTCGAAGGCGTTCGGCGTCGTCGGAGGTCACATCTCGGGATCGAAGGAGCTCGTCGACTTCGCCTACAACCGCTCCCGGACCTGGCTCCTGAGCGGCTCCCACCCGCCGCCGGTCGCCGCGGCCTGCCTCGCGGCGATCGACGTGCTGGAGACCGAGGGAGAGCACGTCCGGCGCCTCTGGGATCTCACGCGCCGGTTCAAGTCCGCGATGCGCGGGTTCGGCTTCGACATCGGAAAGAGCGAGACGCCGATCACGCCGGTGATCGTCGGCGAGAGTCGACGAGCCAAGGAGCTGAGCGAGCACCTGTTCGGCCAGGGCCTCTTCGCCCTGCCGATCGTCTACCCGATGGTCGCGAAGGACAAGGCCCGGATCCGGACGATCATGAACGCGGCGCTCACGGACGACGACCTCCAGTTCGCGATCGGGGCCTTTGAAAGGGCGGGCCGGGCGCTCCACCTGATCTAGCGCCTAGTCCCACGGGACCGGACGGCCGGCCCGCGCCGACGTCGGTTACCCGGCGGCCATCGCGCGCGTATATAGGGGCGCCGGCATCCTTTCTCCGGGAAGCATGGACCGGGCCGTGCGACCGAAGGACACCGAGCGGGCCGAACCGCCGCACCTGTGGACCGCGGAGGACGCGAACCGGCGCCTCGCGGACCTGGCCGAGCTACTGCCCCGCCTGAAGGGCTGGGTGGTACGGCTGGGAGAGGTGCACGAGGAGCTGAAGCGCCTCGGCGAGTTCTGGGGCACCGACGTCGACGCGGTCGACCACGCCGACCACGAGCTGAAGCAGCGGCTCGACTCCGAGTGGAAGAACCTGACCCGCCGGCTCGAAGAGGTGGTCAGCACCCTCCGGGGCGATGGGATCGAGCTCAAGGACCTCGAAAACGGGCTTGTCGACTTCTATGGGGTCATCGACGACGAGCTCGTCTTCCTGTGCTGGCAGCGCGGCGAGCCCCGCGTCGCCTACTACCATCCGATCTCGGGCAGCTCGCGCGACCGACGGCCCATCCCCGAGGGCGCCGAGTCCCCGCCTCCCCCCGGCTCGGCCTAGGACCGGGCGCTCCCGCCCCGAGGCTATTCCGGTCCCAGCGTTTCCCCGGTCTGGGCGAGCTCGATCGCCCGGAGGCCGACCGCGAACGCCCCCACCGCCGAGGGGATCGCCGTCGCGGCGAGCAGATCGGGGAAGACGGGCGAGAGGCCCAGCAGGAAGAGAACGAGCGGGCTCACGACCGCGGCGCTCCCGCCGACGATCCCGAGGGCCGGCCGGTCGGCCCGCGCCGTCCCGACCCCCGCGAGGAGGGCGACGACCGCCACGATCCCGAACAGGACGACCGCGCCGCCGACCGAGGCGAGGAGCGTCTCGAGGTTGGGGAACGGCGTGAGGGAGACCGTCGAGCCGCTTCCGACGCTCCCCGGAGTGAGCGTCACCTGGATCCCCTGGGTTCCGGCATTGTACACGGGGCTCGCGAACGTGTCGACCTCGACCGGGGCGTAGCCCGGGTAGCTCACGTTCAGGACGATCCCGCCGGCCGGTACCCCCGGGAACGCGAAGCTCCCGTAGAGATCGGTGTGGGTCACGAGCTTCTGCCCGTTGTCTTCCGTGAGGACGACCGTGGCGTGGGCGGCCGGCGCGCCGCCGCCCGCGCCGCCCAGGTCGACCGCGCCGCTCACATCGTAGCTCGCCGGCTGGTTCGCGGCGACGGCGTAGAACGCGAGCAGCCCGGCGAAGGCGATGGCGAGCCCGACGACGAGGAAGAGGGCGACCATGGTCAGGCCCCTCGCGCGCCACCGGGGCCGACGCGGGCGGGGCAGCATGGGGTAAAGGCCCGGGTAGACCTCCCAGCTGAACAGGGGAGGCGGGTCCCGCGGCACGACCACGGGGACCGGAATGCGGCAGTGCGGGCACGGGAACCACTGGGTCGACGGCGACGGCGCCAAGACGGCCCTGAGCTCCTGGCCGCACGCCGGACACCGCAGCCGGACGTTCGGCGCGCCCATCGTGCCCGACCGACCGCGGCCGAGGTCTTAGCCTTGCGGCGTTCGCTGGGGAAGGCGCACCCCCGCGTGATCGGGGTGGACGACGGGGCGTTCCGGCGAGAGGACCGCCGCGCGCCGATCGCGGCCGTCCTGTTGGCCGCGCCGGACTACGTCGAGCGGATCCGGACCGATCAGGTCACGGTGGACGGACGGGACGCGAGCGTGCGGGTGATCCGGCTCGTCCGCGCCGTGGGGCCGCTCGAGGGGGTGCGGGCGCTCCTGCTCGATGGCGCGGTGCTCGGCGGGTTCAACGTGGTCGACCTCGACCTTCTCTACCGACGACTTGGGCTGCCCGTGGTGGCGGTCACCCGTCGGCCGCCCGACTTCGCTCGCATCCGGGCCGCCCTCGCGAAATGGTTCCCGACGGACGCCGCCCGGCGCGGGCGGCTGCTCTCGGCCCATCGGCTGTTCCCGGTTCCGACGCGCGGTCGTCCGATCCTCGCGGCCGCCGTCGGGTGCTCCCGAGCGGACGCCGCGCACCTCCTGCGGCGCACCACGGTCCGGGGGAACTGGCCCGAGCCGCTTCGGCTGGCCCATCTGGTCGCCTCCGCCGGACGGCCCTCCGCGCGAAGGATTAAGCGCGCGTCCGGCGTCCGGCCCTCGGGCCTGTAGCTTAGCTTGGACAAAGTACTGGCCTTCTAAGCCAGCAAACTCGGGTTCAAAGGTCCCGGGCGCCGCCCGCCCGGGGCAGGAACTCCCGACAGGCCCGCCCGATCCCGCCTAGCCCGGTCCGACCTTCGCCGTGCAGCTCGCGCAGAGGATCCCTCGCGGCCCCGGCGGAAGCAGCTCGCCGCAGAGCGGGCACGTCGCGCGGGCGTCCGCGGCCGCGAGCAGTTCCTGGACGCTCGTCCGGAGGGCCGGATCGGGGGGCGGCGCCTCCCGCTCGGCTCCGGCGGGCGGGTGGTCCGGCGGCGGGAGGAACGCATCGAGCCGGGGCCGGTAGACCCCGAGTCGGTGGTCGAACGCCACCCACTGGCGCGCCACGAGCCCTTGGAGAGCGGAGTCGACCAGTTCCCGGACGCCCCCGTACACATGCGCAAGCTCCACCGCGGTCAGCCCCGACGACTCGACCAGGAGCTCGAGGCAGCGCGCGCTGAGGAGCGGAAGGTCGCCTTGACCGACGGCGTGATCGACCTCCCAGCTGATCCGAGAGGAACGGCGGACCCGCCGCGCGATCGGCAACCGGCCGGCCCGCGGGTCGGCCAGGAGCTGCGAGTGGACGAGGTCGAACTCGTACCGGAGGCGCTCCTCCGGTAAGTAGAGGAGCACGGCGACCGAGAACGGCAGGAGGGAGAACTCGCGGCAGCTCGCGATCCCCCGCTCGAACTCCCCGACAAAGCCGTTCAGCGAGACGCGCGCGCCCCCGGCGGCGGCACGGTCCTCCTCGGGCCTCGACCGGGGCAGGTAGTGTTCTCGCAGCAGGATGCGGGCGATCGCTCGCTCGGGGTTCCCCCGGTCGGCGGGGTAGAGGTCCGCCGAGCCGTCCGGTCGGAAGACGATCCGCTCGAACGGACGGGAGAAGTCCCAGCGGGCGCCGGCGGACGGGGCCGGCTCGAGCTTGATCTCCCCCGTGGAGAACTTCGCCGCGGGGTCCGCGAGGAGCGCGTAGAAGCTCGGGTACTCCCGGTCCTCGGAGGTCAGGGTGAACGACGCGAGCGTAGAGCGGTGGCGGCTCAGGAACTCCTCGTAGGCGCGCGCGAGGGCCCGCTCCGAATAGGCGTCGTGCCGTTCCCCCGCGAACCGACGGGCGAGGGCGTCAAGCTCCGAGAGGGGAACGTCCATACGACGGGAGCCTCCGCTCCCGTGCCAGCGAATAGAGGGAGATAAAGCGCCGGGCCATGGTGTCGAGAGAGGCGTTCCGCTGCACGAACTCGGCGGCGCGGCCGCCCACCGCCCTCAGCTCGGCGGGACGGTCGACCAAGTCGACGATCGCCTCGCGGAGGGCTCCCGGGGCCAGCATCGGAACCCGACGGCCGGTGACGCCGTCCTGGACGATCTCGGCCGGACCCCCGACGTCCGGCGCCACCACCATCGCCCCGCAGGCCATCGCTTCGAGCAGCACGACGCTCGAGGTGTCGCTCGTCGAGGGGAGCACGAAGAGATTGGTCTGCGCGAGGAGCGCGGCTTTTTCCTCCTCCGCGACCGGTCCCACGTATCGGACCCGGGAGGCGAGCCGGGGATCGCGGGAGAGTCGGGCGCGCACGCTCTCTTCCTCCGGCCCGAGCCCGCCCACGATCGCCACGAGATCCGTCGTATCCAGCGCCTCGCTCACGGCGTCGAGGAACCGGTGGATCCCCTTGTCGACCGTGAGCCGGCCGAGGTACGTGACGAGCGGGTCGGAAGGAAGGCCGCAGCGGGTCCGCCAGTCGGGGACGCGCGCATCGGGACGGAACCGGTTGACATCGATCCCGTTCGGAACCACCTCCACCGGGTGACGGAACGGCTTGCGGGCACCACTGAGGAGCGCTGCCTTCGCCGCGCCGCTCGGGGTCGTGGTGACGTCACAGCGCCAGTACGTTCCGAGGTTCCACCACCAGGCGACCCGGAAGAAGAGTGGTACGAGGAATTTCTGGGGCACCGCATCCCGCATCTCTTTGAGGTTCGTGTGGAACGTCCCCACCAGCGGCGGTCCGAAGCGGCGGGAGGTCAGGAATCCCATGTTGCCGAGCGGGCCGGGCGTGTGGATGTGGACGATGTCGGCGTCCCGGCCTCCACGGGCGGAGCGCAATAGGTCGAACGGAAAGAGCGGCCAGCGGTACTGGCCGTAGAGCGGTACCGGTACCGAACGCAGCCGGCGGACAAGGACCCCGTCGCGCGTGATCTCCTCGGTCGGGGCCCCGGCGAGCGGGCTTGGGGCGAAGACCCGGACCCGGTGGCCCATCCGGGCCATCGTCCGGGCGAGCCCGCTCGTCATCGCGGCGACGCCGTCCCGCATCGGCGGGTACGAGTCGGTGAAGTACTCGATCTCCATGGCTGGGTCGCAATACCGGGTCACAGGGGTTCCTATCGTTATGGGTCGAAGCGCAGGCACCCCACCGGGGTCGTTCCGGGCCGATCGCCACGCTTCGGACGACCTCGACCGCTTCGTCCGGGGCGTCATGCACCGCGCCCGCGTTCCCGGTGCCGCCCTCGGCGTCCGTCGGGGCGATCGGGTCCTCGTCGCCCGAGGCTACGGGTATCGCGACGTCAGCGGTCGGCTACCCGTCACCCCCGAGACGGTCTTCGGGATCGCGTCGATGACCAAGTCGTTCACGGCGATCGCGGTCCTCCGGCTCGCCGAGCAGGGCCGGCTCAAGCTCACCGATCCGGTCGCCCGCCACCTGCCGGAGTTCCGCACTCCCGAGCCCCGGTACACCGGCCGGATCACGCTGCACCACTTCCTGACCCACTCGTCGGGACTCCCTCCGCTTCCGTCGATCTACTACACCTCGGGCCGCAGCCTCGCTCGGGACCCGCCGTACGACCCGAAGGTCGCGCGCCGGGTCGGGATCGACCCCGACCACCCGCCGATCGATACCTACGAGGGGATCCTCGAGTACCTCGCCGAGACCCGGTACCGGCTCCTCGGGCCGCCGGGAGCGTTCTTCAGCTACTCGAACGAAGGGTTCGGCCTCCTGGGCGCCGTGATCGAGCGCGCCAGCGGGCGCACGTACGAGAGCTTCGTCGAGGAGGAGATCCTTCGTCCGGCGGCCATGTCGCGCTCCACGTTCGATACGGGGATCATGCGGCGCGCCCCCGAGGTCACCAAGCTCTACTCACCGAACTGGAGCCACCCGCATCGACCGAAGGTCGAGAGCGACGAGTGGTGGGAGGACACCTGCCTGCGGGCCGCGGGGGCGCTGCGGACGACGGTGTCGGATCTTCTGCGGTACCTGGAGCTGTACCTGAGGGATGGCCGGGTCGGTCGGGAACGGATCCTCTCGCCGGCGAGCGTCCGGTCCATGATGCAGCCCCATGTCCTGGTCCAGCCGGGGACGTACTACGGGTACGGGCTGTTCGTTCGACCCGACTACCACGGTCGCCCGATCGCTTACCACTCGGGGGGCTTGAAGGGGGTCTCCTCCGAGTTCGCGGTCGCGCCGAAGGAGAGGCTCGCGGCCGTGGTGCTGACGAACTCCGACGACGCCCCGTCCGGTCGCATCCTGGAGGGCGCGGTGAACGACCGGCTCGGACTCCCGCGCCGTCTCCCGTTCATGGACGTGCCGCCGCGCACGCCGCCGCCCCCGTCGCTCGCGGAGTACGACGGCTGGTACTGCTCGGGAGAGGGGATCTGGTGCCGCATCCGCGCCCGGCGCGACCATCTCAGGGCCGACTTCGTCGGCATAGAGCTCACGGCGAAGGGGCTCAAGCTCTGGCCCGCGGGACGCGACGGGTTCGTCGTCCATCGACGCGGCAGCGCCGGGCTGGTCCGGTTCGAGCGCGATCGCCAGGGACGGCTCTGGGCGGTGCATCTCGGCGTGCGCGTGGTCCGACGGCGACGCCCCGGGGAACTCTCGAGGGCGCGCACGGGGCGGATCGTCTGGTAGCGCGGGGCGCTCGGGCCTACAGCACCGTTTCGAACGCCCGTTCCAGGACGCTCATCTCCCGGACGTCGAGGGCCCGGCGGTCGAACGAGGCGAGGAGCGCCGAGCCGGTCTCCCGGGCCTGGAGGACCAGCCAGTGGACGAACTTCATCGTGGTCTCGAGCGAGTACTCGGTCGCGAGGTACTCGAGCGCATCGACGTAGACGAGCGCTCCACCCGGCGCCTCGGTCGGGCCTCGGAGCCGGCCCCCGATCTCCCCCGGGGCGAGGCGGCCGGAGCCGGCCGGGTCGTTCCCCCCGGCGCCGCCGACCGCGAGGTCGATCCGCTCCGTGCCGGGGCCGACCGGGATCTCGGGCGGACGCAGGGAGACCGTGGCGAGGCGCGGGAACGCGGTCGCGTTCGCGCGCAGGATCTCGAGGGCCCGTGCGGGCCGCTCCTCGCGCACGAGGACGCTGTGGCCCGGCGCGAGCCGGAGCGACGGCGGCGTCGCGGCGGTCACCGGGCCCGACCAGGCGCGGGTGGGCTGGGGGGCGCGGAGCAACGCGTTCCAGGCGGGGCGACGCGGGGGACCGAGAAGGCCGCGTCGCTTGAGCTCGACCTCCTCGGCGAGCCGGGCGAGCCGGCTCTCGACGAGGATGCGCAGCTCCTGGGCGGTGTGGCCCCGGGAGACGTGCTGGAGGACCTCGCGGAGTCCGCTGCGGACCCCCTCCTCGTACCCCTGGGCGTAGGTGCGGGCGAACTCTTCGTCGGCCGGAGGCTCCTCGGCCGGCGGCGGGTTCGCGCCGGGCCGTCGGTCGGAGTCGCTCACGCCCGGGCCCGGGTAGGCTCCCGAGGCTCGGGGGCCGGTTCCGCGGGCGACCGGGCCACCGGGGTTGTGTCGGCTTCCTCGGCTGGGGCGAACTTGTAGCCGTAGTGGATGACGCCCGCCTTCCCCTCTTCCCGGAGCTTGCGGAAGGTGGCCCGGACCTTGAGCCCGATGCGGATCCCTTCGGGCTCGATGTCGACGACCTGACCGGTGAGCACCGGTCCCTCGGTCGTCCGGACGAGGGCGAGCACGTACGGAACCAGCATCTCGAACCCCTCCGCCGGCTCATGGACGACGGTATAGGAGAGGACCTCCCCCTCGCCCGAGAGCTGGAACGGTACCATCTTCTCGATGGACTGGCGGTGGTGCGTGCACTCCGGACAGACGGAGCGGGGCGGGAAGTAGACGGTATTGCAATTGGTGCACTTCGATCCGCCGAGGTTGTAGCGTCGCGGGGTCTCGCGCCAGAAACGTGCGATCGACATCGGGTTGCCTCCTCCTCAGCTCGCCCTCTCGAGCAGATGGACCACGCTTGTCGCGCCGGTCCCGCCCACATCGTGCGTGAGGCCGAGGGTCGCGTCGGCGACCTGCCGGTCCTTCGCCTCGCCGCGGAGCTGCCGAACGATCTCGACGACCTGGGCGACCCCGACCGCGCCGAAGGGACGTCCCTGGGCCTTCAGTCCGCCCGAGGGGTTGATCGTGAGGGGACCGCCCCGACCGAACTTCCCGCTCGCGAACTCGGGGCCCGCGCGTCCCTTGTCGACGAACCCGAGGTCCTCGAGCGCGACGAGGGCGCTGATCGAGTAGGCGTCGTGGATCTCGGCGACCCGGACATCGGCCGGCGCGCGGCGGGCCTGGGTGAACGCCCGGCGGGCCGCGACCTCGGTCGAGGCGAGGGTCGTGAACTCCTTGCGGTGCTGGAGCGCCATCGTGTCGCTCGCGACCTGGCTCGCCGCGATCCGGATCGGGATCTCGGTGTGCTTGCGGGCGATCTCGAGCGGACCGAGGACGACCGCCGCCGCGCCGTCCGAGAACGGAGCGCAGTCGAGCACGCCCAACGGCTCCGCGACCGGCCCGGCACCGAGGACCTGCTCGAGCGTGAGCTTGTTACGGTAGTGCGCGTTCGGATTCTTCGCCGCCATCGCGTGGTCGTGCACCGGCACGCTCGCCAGTTCTTCGCGGGTCGTGCCGAAGCGGTGCATGTGCCGTCGGGCGATGAGGGCCCAAAGCGCGGGCAGCGTCGCGCCGAACACGACCTCCCACTCGTGGTCCGCCGCCGAGCTCGCGATCGCGGAGGCGGCCGAGTCCGGAACATCGGTGAGTTTCTCGGCTCCGCCGACGACCACATAGTCGTAGAGGCCGCTCGCCACCGCGAGGTACCCCTGGTGGAGGGCGAGGGCTCCCGACGCCCCGCCTCCCTCCACCCGGAACGCCGGGAGATGGCGGCCCACGAGACCGGCGTAATCGAGGATGAGCGGTGCGATGTGCTCCTGGTCGATGAGCGAGCCGGAGGCCATGTTCCCGAGGTACAGCGCTCCGAGGTCGGCGGAGGAGAGCTTCGCGTCGACGAGCGCCTGGAGCCCGGCCTCGATGCCGATCTCGCGGAACGAGCGGTCCCACAGCTCGCCGAACTTCGTCTGGCCGACCCCGAGCACGGCGACTTCGCGCATCGTCACTCCCCTCCCATGTGGATCTTTCCCCGGAACTTCGCGTAGACCGCATAGGACAGCGCGACCCCGTGATCGAGGTAATACTGGACGGGCCGCCCGAACGACCGGTCGAACTTCGCGATCTCGTCGGTCGTCTCGAGGTCGAACGCGTCGGAGCCCGCGCCCGAGCCGTAGCCGACCACCAGGATCCGCTCCTTCGGTCCGGCGTGGTCGAGGACGTTCGCGAGGCCGATGAGCGCGGCCCCGGAGTAGGTGTTGCCGATGTACGGCGTCACGAGTCCGTAGCGCATCTGCGCCTCCGTGAAGCCGAGGGTCTTCCCCACGCGCTGCGGGAACTTCCCGTTCGGCTGGTGGAACACCACGTGCTGGTAGTCCTTCGGGGTGGTCCCCGACGCCTCCATGATCGCGCGCGCGGCCTCCGAGACGTGGCGGAAGTACGCGGGCTCGCCGGTGAACCGCCCCCCATGGCTCGGATACTTCTGGCCCTCCCGTCGCCAGAAATCCGGGGTGTCGGTGGTGTAGGAGAGGGTCCGAAGGACCCGGCAGATGACGTGCTCCCGGCCGATGACGAACGCCGCGCCCCCCGCGCTCGCGGAGTACTCGAGGGCGTCCCCCGGGGCGCCCTGGGAGGTGTCGGTGCCGATCGCCACGCCGTAGCGGATCATCTCCGCGCCGACCAGGCCGAGACAGGTCTGGATCGCCGCCGTGCCCGCCTTGCAGGCGAACTCGAAGTCCGCGGCGGTGAGGTTCGGCGTCGCGCCCACGGCCTGCGCCACCACGGTCGCGGTCGGCTTCACCGCGTAGGGGTGGGATTCCGACCCGACGTAGAGGGCCCCGATCTGCTGGGGGTCGATCGCGCCGCGCACGAGCGCGGTCCGGAGCGACTCCGTCGAGATCGTGATCGTGTCCTCGTCCGGGGAAGGCACGCTCTTCCGCAGGACGTTCAGGCCCTGACCCATCGCCTCGCCGTCCGTACCCCAGACCCGGCCGATCTCGCCCGGGCTGATCCGGTAGCGGGGAACGTACGCTCCATAGCTCACGATGCCTGCTTGCATGCTGCTCTTTCCTTCCTGAACTCAGAGTTCCTCGAGCCGCTCGAGCACCCCGGGGGCGCTCAAGGGCGTCGTAAGGAGCGGGATGTTCTCGACCTCGCTCAGCCGCACGGCGAGCGGATCGACCCGGCCCGGGGACGAGAAGACCACGGCGGCCGGCTTCAAGGGATGGGCGCGGATCGCGACCATCGGGGACCGACCGTACTTCACGTTGGAGAAGATGAGGGCCCGCTGGGTGGTCCAGCCGTAGACCTCGACGAACCGGGACGCGTCGATCGCAAGGATCGCCCTCGGGGCGTCGAGGACGGTGAAGCCGTGGATGTCCCGATGGAGGTCGACCCGGCTCGCGGGGCGCGCGTCCAGCCGATCGGCGAGCGTCTTGAGCGGGATCGCGACCGCGAACTCGCGCATCCCGAGGATCCCCTCGGAGTGCGGGCGAAGTCCGAGCCGCTGCCCGACCTTGCCCCCTTGCTGGCTATCGAGGGCCAGGAGCGCGTCCACGTACCGACGGATGAAGCCGGCGCCCGGGCTCGCGCGCCGCTCGCTCTCGTAA
The DNA here is from genome assembly GCA_021821785.1 of Thermoplasmata archaeon. GTDB lineage: Archaea > Thermoplasmatota > Thermoplasmata > Lutacidiplasmatales > UBA184 > Lutacidiplasma. The sequence goes on along the minus strand of JAKACD010000014.1, from coordinate 14,155 downwards.
TCGCTGATGACCGAGGGGACCGTCGCGAGGTGCTTCGCGAGATCCCGCTGGCTGATCGCGAAGTCCTCCCGCCACTTCCTCAGCGTGCGCCCGGGGTGGGGGGAGAGGACGACCTCGCCCGCGATCTTCTCGCGGATCTCTGCTTCCACGACGGGTTTGCAGGAATCGCCCGGTATAAATCGATGCCCATCGTGTCGGTGTCACCGCTCGACATCTGCCGAAGGCAGGGTGGAGCCGCCGGGGAGGAGTGGACCGGGCGAGAGTTTCCGGCCGGGCCGTTGCCGTCCCAGCCCTTTGAACTCGCGACCTCTACCTTGCCAAGGTAGCGATCTTCCGCTGATCTACCGGCCCACGCCGAGCGGGCGAGGCGGCCGGCGGCATAAGAGCTTGCCCCGAAGCTATTCCGCCCCCCGGCCCCGGGCGCATCCGCGTCGGCCCGCGGCCGCCCGGCAACACCCCGAGCCAAAGTCTTATCCCCGCTTGCCGGCATCCGCCGCCGATGGCCGAAGGGTCCTCGTCCGGCGAGCCGATCGACCTGCTCGTGAAGAGCACGCGCGACCTGCTTCGCCCCGAGGAGCTGGTCCGCGAGGCGACCCGGGACATCGTCAAGGACGAGATCCGTCGGCATCTCGAGAAGACCCTGAAGGAGGACCCGGCGCTCCAGCAAGCCCTGCGGGACGCGGTGCGCGACCTCCTCGAGGCCCGGGCGAACGAGTATGCAGCGCTCGTCCGCGTGGGGACGGCGACCGCCCGTCTCGGCCTCTCGGCGCTGCCCCCGGATGTCCGCCGGGAGCTCATGAAGGATTTCGTCGACCTGCTCTCCAAGGAGCTCGGCCAGATCGTGGAGAGGTCCCTCTAATCCATGCCGATGGCGCCGGACCAGGTCCGGATCTACGAGATCAAGCGCGTTGACGTGGAAGGGGCGATCGTCATCGACGGATTTCCGTCGGTCGGTCTCGTGAGCTCGATCGTCGCGAACTACCTCATCGACACCCTCGAGATGGAGCAGATCGGGATCGTGGAGTCTCCGGCGTTCCCGACGGTCTCGCTCGTACGGAACGGCAACCCGCAGCATCCGGTGCGCATCTACGCCGGCCGCCCCCCGGCCGACCGCGCGGGCCGCGGGGCCGACAAGATCGTCGCGTTCGTCTCGGAGTTCCACCCCGCCCCGACCGTGATCCATCCCCTCGCGACCTCGATCCTCGACTGGGTCCAAGAGCAGCGGTGCTCGCTGCTCGTCTCGCCCGAGGGGCTCGTCGTGGAGGCCGGTCCCCAGTCCGGACGACCGGGGACGCGCCCGCCCCGGCTCAATGATGTCAAGGTCTACGGGGTCGCGAGCACGCGCAAGGCGCGCGAGCTCTACATCGAACCGAACATGATCCCGTTCGCCGAGGGCGTCATTACCGGGATCGCGGGGGTCCTCCTGAACGAGGGCCGCCGCCGGGGCTTTGACGTGCTCACTTTCCTCGCGGAGTCTCAGTCGGACTATCCGGACGCGCGGGCCGCGGCGAAGGTGATCGAGACGATCAACCGGATCCTGTTGCGGACGCCGCTCGACGCCGTCCCGTTGTACGCAGAGGCCGAGCGGATCGAGCAGCAGCTGCTCTCGATCCAGCGCCATGCCGCCGAGCGGAGCCGGGGCGAGTCGTCGGCCTCGCCGTCCCAGCCGATGTACCGTTGAGCCGGCCCGGTCCGACCCGCTCGAGGATCTCGCGGACCCCTGCGATGAGCGCCTCGGCATCCGGACGATTGTTGTACAGGTAGAACGACGCCCGGACGTTCCCGGGCAGGCCCCGCCGCTCGTAGTAGGAGTGCACGCAGTGCATCCCCGATCGGACCATCACCCGGTGGCCCTCGTCGAGGAAGAGCGCCGTGTCGTTCGGGTCGATCCCGTCGAGGGCGAATGCGAAGATGCTGGGCCGCTCCTCGGGCGCCGCGGGTCCCAGCAGTCGGAGTCGCCGCTCCCCCGCGAGGGCTCGGCTCACTCGACGGTTCAGGTCGAGCGCGCGGCGATGGACCTCTTCGAACCCGACCCGTGTGAGGTAGTCGAGCGCCGCGTGCGCCCCGATCACGCCGGCGTAGTTCTGGAGCCCGGCCTCGAAGCGGTAGGGGGGCGGGCGGAGCGCGTGGTCGGAGAGCGTGCTCCAGGCGACCGTCTCTCCTCCCACGACGAGGGGGCGCAGGGATTCGAGCGCCTCCGGGCGACCGAGGAGGACCCCCGTACCGGTCGGTCCGAGCATCTTGTGGCCCGAGACGGCGTAGAAGTCGGCGCCGATGCGGCCGAGGTCGACGGCCTCATGGGGCGCCGCCTGGCAGCCATCGAACAAAACGAGCGCGCCACGATCGTGGGCCTCTTCGGCGATCTCGCGAACGGGCAGGGACCGTCCGTCGAGGTTCGAGGTATGGAACAGGCTCACGAGCCGGACCGGCCGGGAAAGGAGCTGCGCGAGGGCGTCGGGGTCGAACGAACCGTCGTCGGGGAGCGAGAGCACCTCGAGCCGGATCCCGCGCTCGCGCGCGAGCCGCTGCCAGACGATCAGGTTCGAGTTGTGCTCCTGATCCGAGATCAGGACCCGGTCGCCGCGGCGCCAGGGGAGTCCCTGCCCGACGAGATTGATCGCCTCGGTCGCGTTGCGGAGGAACACCACCCCGTTCGGGTCGACCCCTCCGAAGAACCGGGCGTAGGCCACGCGCGCGGCCTCGTACCGGCGACCGACCTCCTCCGCGAACCGGTGCAGGCTACGGCCGGCGCACCCGGGATACTCCCGATAGTACGCTTCCATCGCCCCGAGGACCGGTCGGGGCACGAGCGACATGCAGGCCGAGTCGAGGTACGCCGGCGGCTCCCGGCCCGCGAGCGCCGGGAAGTCGGACCGCTCCGGGGGTGGGATCACGGAGGGCTCCGCTGGAGCCCCTCCGCGGCCGCGGCGAGCGTGGCCGCCCCGATCACGAGGGCCCGCTCGTCCGGGGCGAACGTCGCGCTGTGCAGGCTCGCCGGCCGGTCCGGGACCCCGACGCCGAGTCGGAGGAACGTCCCCGGCACCCGTTCGAGGTAGCGGGCGAAATCCTCGGCTCCCATCAGCGGGTGGTCGACCTCGACCACGTTCTTGCGGCCGAGCTCGATCGAGAGCGCCTCGGCGACGGTGCGGGTGGCCGCCGGATGGTTCTGCAGCGCGGGGTACCCGCGCTCGTAGACGATGCGGACCCGGGCCCCGAGGCTCGACGCGATCGCACGGGTGCGGCGCTTGAGGCTGCGCTCCATGAGGTCCCGGGTCGAGGGACGCAGGGTGCGCACCGTCCCCTCGAGCACTACCTCGTCCGGGAGGATGTTGTGCCGGGTCCCGCCGTGGAACGAGCCGACGCTCACGACCGCCGGGTCGACGGGATCGCGGACCCGGCTCACGAGCGCTTGGAGACCGAGCACGATCTCGCTCGCGATCAGGATCGCGTCCGGGCCCTGGTGCGGGGTCGCGGCATGGCCGCCGCGGCCCCGCACGGTGATGCGGAAGAAGTCGGCGGCCGCCATCAGCGGGCCGGCGCGCCAGCCGACGGTGCCGAGCGGGAGACTGGGATCGACGTGCTGCCCCACGACGTAGTCGACCGTCGGCTTCTCGAGAGCCCCTCGCTCGATGAGCGGGAGCGCTCCCCCGAGGTTGCCCTCTTCCTCGGCCGGCTGAAAGAGGAGCCGGATCGGACCGGCGACGCCCGTCGGGTTCTTCGAGAGGATCGCGGCCGCCCCGAGCAGGCAGGCCATGTGCACGTCATGGCCGCAGGCATGCATCCGACCGGGGAACTTCGAGGCGAACGGAAGTCCCGTCGCTTCCGTCACGGGGAGCCCGTCCATGTCGGCCCGCAGGGCGACGACCGGACCGGACCGATCGGTCCCGATGGTCGCGACCACGCCGGGGAAATCGTCGAAGGTGCGGTAGGGGATCCCGAGTTCGCCGAGGGCCGAGAGGATCTTCTCCCGGGTCTTCTCTTCCTTCAGGGAGAGCTCCGGTTCCATGTGGAGCTGCGTCCGCCACGCCCGCATCGCGGGAAGCGCGCGGCGGGCCAGCACGGTCCACGGCTCTCGACCTCGGGGCATCGCGCGACCAACCGCTCGGGCGATATAACCGTTGGAAGGGAGAGTCCTCAGCGCCGGGGCTTCCGCGCCCGCCGCGCCTCGCGGAAGAGGATCTCCTCGGTCCGCCGCGGTGCCCGGAACGAACGGACCTCGGGAATCCGGAGCGGCTCGGGGGGATCGGCGCCGAACCGATTGAACCAGACCGCGCCGATCCCGACGTTCCGGGCGCCGATCACGTCGTTCGCCCACGAGTCGCCGATCATCACCGTCTCCTCGGCCCGAGCCCCGGCCCGCTCGAGCGCGGTCTCGAAGATGAGCGGATCCGGCTTGCCTACTCCGACCTCTTCGGAGACGACCAGGAGGTCGACGAACGCGGCGACACCGAGGTAGGCCAGCTTCGCTCGCTGCTCCGCGACCTCGTTGTTCGTCACGATCCCGACGACCGTTCTCCCATGGAGGCGCGCCAGCATTTCGCGCGCGCCCGGGACCGGCCGCCGGAGCGATAGATAGTGGGCCCGGTACATCCGAGAGAGGCGGGCCGCCTCCGCGTCCCCCACCTCTCCCCCGCAGAACCGGGCGAGCTCCTGGAAGCGCTGCCAGCGCGCCTCGTCGGCGCTCTTTAGACCCGCGACCACCGACGGATGGATCGCCTCGAGGAGCCGGGAGTATTCGCGGGCGAACTCCGCGAGCGATCGACGGCGGAACAGCGGGACCTCTTTTCGCAGCCGCCCGAGCGCATCGCGGCTCGTCAGCGCATGGTCGAAAATGGTGTCGTCCATGTCGAAGAAGACGGCACCGGGCACCGGAAGGGCGCCTGCCATGGGCGCATCGAAGAGTCGCGGGCTATCTCGTTGTCGGAGCGCGGCGCCCGGGGTTGCGTGGTAGGCGGCTCCTCGAGGATCGGTCGACGCCGAGGAAGCGCGATGATATCTTTTTATATGAGTGCTTTCATACTAATACGGCAAAGTGTCCGAGGCCGCCCTCGGGGCGGACTCGGAAGGAACTCCACCATGGCAAAGATCATCGGGATTGACTTGGGCACGAGCAACTCCGCGGCGGCCGTCCTGGAAGGGGGCCGCCCCGTGATCATACCGAGCGCCGAAGGGACGACCGTCGGCGGGGGCAAGGCGTTCCCGTCCTACGTCGCGTTCACGAAGGATGGCCAGCTGATCGTCGGCGAGCCCGCGCGCCGCCAGGCGATCTCGAACCCCGAAGGGACCATCACCGCCTTCAAGCGGAAGATGGGCACCGACTACCAGTACTCGATCCACGGAAAGAAGTACACGCCCCAGCAGCTCAGCGCCTACCTCCTCCAGAAGATCAAGCGAGACGCCGAAGCGTTCCTGGGGGACAAGGTCGAGAAGGCCGTCATCACGGTCCCGGCATACTTCAACGACAACCAGCGCCAGGCGACCAAGGACGCGGGGGCGATCGCGGGGCTCGAGGTCGTCCGCATCATCAACGAGCCGACGGCCGCCTCGCTCGCCTACGGGCTCGACAAGGCCGGGAAGAACCAGAAGATCCTCGTCTTCGACCTGGGCGGGGGCACGCTCGACGTCACGGTGATGGAGTTCGGAGAGGGCGTCTTTGAGGTCCTGTCGACGAGCGGGGACACCCAGCTCGGCGGCACCGACATGGACAACACCATCACGGAGTGGATCGCGGCCGAGTTCCAGAAGGAGTCGGGCGTGAACGTCCGCGGCGACAAGATGGCGATGCAGCGGGTGCGCGACGCGGCCGAGAAGGCCAAGATCGAGCTCTCGTCGACCATCGAGACGCAGGTCAACCTCCCGTTCCTGACCGCGACCCACGAGGGGCCGAAGCACCTCACCCTCCAGCTCACCCGCGCGAAGCTCGAGGAGCTGGTCCGCCCGATCATCGAGCGGTGCCGCCACCCGGTGGAGCAGGCGATCCAGGATGCGAAGCTCGCGAAGGATCAGATCCACCGCGTCGTGCTCGTCGGCGGTCCGACCCGCATGCCCGTGGTCCAGAAGTTCCTCGAGCAGTCGATCGGTCGCCCGATCGAGCACGGGGTCGACCCGATGGAGTGCGTCGCGATGGGCGCGGCGATCCAGGGCGGTGTGCTGGCCGGCGAGGTCAAGGACGTCGTCCTGCTCGACGTGACGCCCCTTTCGCTCGGGGTCGAGACGCTGGGCGGGGTCTTCACCCGGCTCATCGAGCGGAACACCACCATCCCGACCCGGAAGAGCCAGATCTTCACGACCGCGGCCGACAACCAGTCGACCGTCGAGATCCAGATCTCCCAGGGGGAGCGGGCGATGGCCGCGGACAACGTTGCGCTGGGCAGCTTCCTGCTCACGGGAATCCCTCCCGCACCGCGCGGCGTCCCGCAGGTCGAGGTCGCGTTCGATATCGACGCGAACGGGATCCTGAACGTGTCCGCGAAGGACCTCGCGACCGGCCGCAAGCAGGGGATCACGATCACCGCGTCGAACAAGCTCACGAAGGACGAGGTCCAGCGGATGGTCCACCAGGCGGAGGAGTTCGCCGAGAAGGACAAAGCGCGGGCCGAACTGGTCATCGCCCGCAACCAGGCCGAGTCGCTGGCCTACGAGGCGGAGCGGCTCCTCACCGACCAGAAAGAGAAGATCGAGAGCGCCGAGGCCGAGAAGGTCCGCGAGAAGATCAAGTTGGTCCGCGATGTCGTCCAGAAGAAGGACGCGACCGCGGCGGAGATCCACTCCGCGGCGGACGAGCTCACCCGGGCCCTGCACGCCGTGTCGCAGAAGCTCTACCAGTCCGGCGGAGCGCCGCCGCCCGGCGCCGGAGAACCGCCGCATGCCGAAAGCTCGGAGACCCCCGGGGCGGGCAACGTGCCGGGCGCGGTCGACGCCGACTTCAAGGTCGTCGACAAGGAGAGCGGCAAGGAACCCGGCTCGCCCTGAGCCGAGACCCCCGGGGCCCCGCCCCGTCTCACGGCCCGCCGCGCCGCAGCGGGCGGGGCCACTTCCGCCCGGGCGCGGGACCGACGTACTCGACGTCCGGACGCATGAGCCGGTTGTCCGCCGCCTGCTCGATCGCATGGGCGGTCCAACCGGCCGTCCGCGCGAGCGCGAAGGTCGGGGTGAACAGTTCGGGCGGGAGCCCGATCCCCTCGAGCACGACCGCACTGTAGTACTCGACGTTCGTGTAGAGTCGAGCGCCGGGGCGAGCTTCGCGCAACGCGCGGAGCGCGGTCCGCTCGACGCCCTCCGCGAGGGCGAGGCGCTCGGGAGCCGCGACCGTGGGGGCCAAGCCATGCAGGATCAGTCCCCGAGGGTCCTCGGTCTTGTACGCGCGATGGCCGAAGCCGAACAGCACCTGCCGCCGGGCGAGCCGCTCCCGGATCCACGCCTCCGCGAGCTCCTCCCGTCCGATCGCGTCCAGCATCTCGATCACGCGGGCCGGCGCCCCGCCGTGGACGGGGCCCTTGAGCGTCCCGAAGGCGGCCGTCGCGGCGCTCACGAGGTCGGTTTGGGTCGAGATCGCGACGCAGAGGGCGAAGGTCGAGGCGTTCATCCCATGGTCTGCCAACAGGTCGAAGTATCCTTCGAGGGCCCGGACGCGGGCGGGCAAAGGTTCCTGTCCCGAGAGCATCCAGAGGTAGTTCGCGGCATGGGAGAGCTCGGGCCGAGGGGGGACGGGCGCGAGACCCTGGCTCCGCCGCACGTGGCGGGCCAGGAGCACCGGGGCCCGGGCGATGAGCCGGAACCCCTGCTCAAGGGTCGGCGGGTACTCGTAGCTCCCATCGCCGAGGCTCGAGAGGATCGTCCGCAGCGCCTCGAGCGGAGGGAGGGCAGGCGGCAGCGCGTCGACCAGGCGCTCGAGCGACGCGGGGACGTCCCGGGCCGCGCCGAGCGCCCGGAGGACCTCGGGGGACGGATCGGAGTCGGGAGGACCCCCGTGCAGGAGCAAGTGGACCACCGATTCGTAAGGGACCCCCGGCACGAGGTCGCGGACGTCGAAGCCTCGGAAGACGAGCTCCCCGGTTTCGCCGCCCACGTACGAGATCTGGGACTTGCCGACGATCACATCGTCGAGGCCTTTCGAGAAGTGGGGGCTGGGGGGCATGGGGTCGGCACGCCGGCCAGGGGTTTAGGTTCGCGGGAGCGCCCGACGGGCAAACGCTAAAGGTCGGGCGCGGGTCGAGCCGGGGATGCCGGACGCCCCGACCCACCTGCTCGAGCGCGTCATCTCCCAGCGGGTTACGCTCGTGCTCAAAGATTCGCGTCGGCTCTCGGGTCGGCTCCTCGGGGTGGACGAGCACATGAACGTCGTCCTGGACGAGGCGGAGGAGTCGACCGCGGAGGTGACGCGCCACCTCGGCCGAGTGGTGTTGCGCGGCTCGAACGTGGTCGTCCTGAACGCCCCCCAGGGAGCTACGGGGAAGTCCGCCTGACCGTGCCGCGCGCGGGGACCCCGGAACCGAACCGGCCCCGGGCCCGCGGCGACGTGCTGGCGGTGCTGAAGCTCCTGGCCCTCCAAGGGGCGGACCACACGGCGGTCGTCCTCACCTCGCGCGAGCTCGGGGAGAAGATCGGCGTGAGCCAGCAGGCCGCCGATCGGTACCTTCTCGCGCTCGAGAAGCGGGGCCTCCTGACCCGCTCGCTCGCGCAGCGGCGGCAGCGCCTGCTCCTGACCAGTGCGGGGATGGACCTCCTACGGGCCGAACACCATGCCTACCGGCGGATCTTCGAGGGGCCGGCCAAGGTCTCCTTCTCCGGTACGGTCGCCTCCGGCCTCGGCGAGGGTCGCTACTACCTGAGCCAGCCGGGCTATGTGCTCCAGTTCTCCGAGCGGCTCGGCTATTCTCCGTACCCCGGGACGCTGAACATCCGCGTCCGCGCCGAGGCGCTGCGCAAGGTCGCGCTCCTCACCGGATGGAACGGGATCCGGATCGACGGGTTCCAGGCGAGCGGTCGGACCTTCGGCGGGGCCACCTGCTTCCCGGCCCGGATGAACGGGCAGGCGTGCCACCTGATCCATCCCGATCGGACGCATTACAAGGATGTGGTCGAGTTCATCGCGGCCGTCTGCCTTCGCGAAGCGCTCCCCGTGAAGGATGGGGATTCGGTCACCATCGATATCGAGGAGTCGTGACGCGGGAGTCGCTCGCCCGAACGGTCGCCCGCGATCGGCGCCCGGCCCCGGCAGCCGAAGAGGTGGCCCGGCGCTACGTCAACCAATGGGTCGAGGACGAAGCGCTCGGCTCGGAGCGCGTGCGGGCGTTCGTCCTGATCCTCAAGACGCGCGGCTGCTACTGGGCCGATCTCAAGGGCTGCTCGATGTGCGGGTACGCGAAGGACACGCTCGGTCGGTCCGCGACCCCGGAGGAGCTTGCGGAGCAGCTTTCTCGCGCGCTCGAGCGGTACCACGACGAGCCGTACGTGAAGGTCTACACGTCGGGGAGCTTCCTCGACGATCGCGAGGTCGATGCGGAGAGCCGCCGGAATATCGTGGGGGCGTTCTCGGGCCGGGCGCGCCGGTTCCTGTTCGAGACGCTCCCCGAGTTCGCCTCGGAGGCGACCCTCTCGCCGCTGAAGGCCGCGTTCGCCGGCGAGCTCGAGGTGGCGCTCGGCCTCGAGTCGACCGACCCTACCGTGCTCGGACGCTACGTCCACAAGAGCGCCGGCCCCGAGGAGTACCTGGCCGCGGGGGACCGGATCCGCGCGCTCGGGCTGCGCGCGAAGGCCTACCTTCTCCTGAAGCCCCCGTACCTCACCGAGTCCGAGGCGGTCGACGACGTCGTGCGCTCCGTCGGCGAGGCCGCCCCGCACTTCGACGCGCTCTCGGTGAACCCGGTGCATATCCAGAACGGAACGGTGGTGGAGTGGCTCTACCACCGGGGTCGGTACCGACCTCCGTGGCTCTGGTCGGTCGTGGAGGCCCTTCAGCGCGGCGCCGAGCGGCGAGGGTCGAGCCGCCTCGTCTCCTTCCCGACCGCGGGCGGCCTTGCCCGTGGGCCGCACAATTGCGGTGCGTGCGACGCGCGCGTGCTCGCCGCGATCGAGGCGGCGTCGCTCGACCAGGAGTTCGCTCCGCTCGCCGAGCTCGACTGCGACTGCCGGCAGGAGTGGAGGGAGACCCTCCGGCTCGAGCCCCTCGGGGTCGAGGCATGACGCGCCTCGTGCCCCGGCTCCCGCCCCACGCGGTCCCGACAATCCACCAGTTTCTGCGCGCCCACGCGCTCGCGGACGGCGCAGAGGGGGTGGTGATCGGGCTCTCGGGCGGGATCGATAGCGCGCTCGTCGCCCGGCTCGCCCGGGACGCTCTTGGGCCGGAGCACGTGCTCGGGGTCCTCTTGCCGGACGTCGGCTTCCCGGCCGCGCTCCTCTCGGAGACCGAGGAGTACGCCCGCTCCCTCGGGATCGCGCACCGGACGATCCCGATCGACGCCCTCGTTCGGACCTTCGCCTCGCTCCTTCCCGAGGTCCAAGACCGCGTGACGCTCGGGAACGTGCTCGCCCGCGTCCGCATGGTCCTCTCCTACTCGCTCGCGCGGGAGACCCATCGGCTCGTCGCCGGCACGGGGAACAAGTCGGAGCTCTTGCTCGGCTACTTCACCAAGTACGGGGATGGAGGGGTCGACCTCCTACCGATCGGGGACCTCTACAAGACGGAAGTGCGGGCGCTCGCGGCGGAGCTCGACCTACCGAGGGCCGTGCGGGAGCGGCCACCCAGCGCCGGCCTCTGGGAGGGGCAGACGGACGAGGAGGAGCTTGGGATCTCCTACGCGGAGGTCGACCAGATCCTCTACGGCCTCGAGCAGCTGCGCTCGCCCGAGGAGATCGCCCGGGAGACCGGCATCGCGCTGGGCCGCGTGCAGGAAGTGCTGGCCCGCGTCGACCGCAACCGCCACAAGCGCCGGCCCCCCCCGATCCCGAAGGTCGGTCTTCGGACGATCGGCCTCGACTGGCGGGACTGATCCCGCCGGACCCCGGGGGAACTCACGTCGGGGCCGGTTCGACCGGGCGCCACATCAGCACATCGTTGAGGTACCGGGTTCCCCGCTTGAACGAGCGCGGCTGCTCTCCAAACGTCCGGAACCCGTGCCGCTCGTAGAGATGCCGGGCGGGGTTCGTGGCGACCACCCGCAGCTCGACGATCTCGAAGAGGCCCCGGCAGCGGTCGAGGGCCGCCCGGAGAAGGGCGTCTCCGACTCCGCGGCCGCGCCGGTCGGCGCGGACGAAGATCCCGAGCGTCCCGAGGTGCCGGTCCTCGAGGTGCCGTCCCCGACGATGGACGGAGCAGACCCCGGCGAGGCCGCGCCCCTCGGGAGCGACGACCGTCACGACGTCCCGGTCGAGGACCCCCTTCATGAACTCGGCGAAGACCCGGACCTCCTCGGCGCGCGACGGCCGCTCGGGGAAGAAGTACACGCCGAGATCCGGGTTCCCGCCGAGCTCCTCGTAGCGACCGTAGTATAGGTCGACCCAGCCGTCGAAGTCGTTCCAGGCGAGGTCCCGTACGTCCATGGGCTAGGAGAGCGGAGGCCGCTCTTGGACTTTGTCTGGCTCGCCGTCGGTCCCCCGGATGGGGCCGGAGCATCTTCCCCGCAGGGACGTAACGTTTTACCTGCCGGGCGCTCGGGGCCCCATCGTACTCGGACCTATCCCATGGATCGCGCGACCTATCAGCGGCTCTTCGACGCGTTGGTGACCTACGAGGACGTGCACCGCATCGCGCACGAGGAGCATCGGAACGAGGAGCTCCTGTTCGTCATCCACACCCATCGGGTCACGCGGGATGCGACCCGTCGGTTCTACGTCGTGAAGCGTCAGGTGCCGAAGCTCGTCGCGCAGTGGAAGCACGGCCGTTCGATCCTCGAGATCGCCCGGGAGTGGCGGTTCCCTCCCGTCCTCATGGGCCAGCAGATGCTCGGCGAGCTCGGGATCCCCCGGAAGAAGGTCTGGCAGACGTTCCTCCATCCCGAGACCGCGCCCGATGCCCGCATCCGCAAGGAGGTCGAGGAGCTGCTCGCGAACGACATGATCTACTCCCCGCACGGAATGGAGCTCCAGCGGGAACGGGGCCGCAAGGGGGAGGAGCGGCTCCAGCACTGGCTCGAGAAGCACGGCATCGGCTACCGGACCGAGAAGGACCTTCGGGGGAAGTACGCGAAGACGCCGGACGCGCTCCTCGACAATCCGATCATCTTCTTTGGCCAGAAGCTCACCTGGATCGAGTCGAAGGCGAACTTCGGGGACGACGTCGAGCTCCGGAAGAACCTGCGCCGGCAGCTCGCCCCGTACACCGAGATCTTCGGCGAAGGCGCGGTCGTCTACTGGTACGGGTACGTGGACGGCGCGGAGTCCCCGCCCGGGATCCTGCTCTATGACGGGGACAGCTTCGAATCGATCACGCCGACCGTGCCACCGCGTCCCGAGAAACCTCACGCTGCGCACCCGTCGCGAGATCACGCTCGACCACCGCACCCGGGCGGGTCTCCTTCAGTCCCACGATCAGCGCACGACGGCTCCGGCGACGCGCCGCCTCCTTGAGCTGGCGCGACATCGATCGGGCCAGTAGGTCGCAGTCGGCGCTCACGCCGGCCCGCCGAAGCTCCTCGACGATGGCGAGCGCTTCGGGGTGGTGGGCCGGGTCCACGACTACCACGTAGGTGTCCAGCGCGGGCTCGCCTTCGGGCCAGCGGTCGGCGCTCCGCAACAGGAGCTCGAGGGTCTGGTCGCCGATCGCGAGGCCGACCGCCGGGGTCGGGGGTCCTTCGAACAGCTCGATCAGGTGATCGTACCGCCCGCCCCCGAAGATCGACCGACCGTCGCCCGTGCGGCTGAACGCCTCAAAGACGGTCGACGTATAGTAGGCGATGCCGCGCACCACCGTGGGATCGTACACCACCCGGTCGGCGAGGCCGGCCCGATCGAGCAGGTGGAGGAGCTGGCGCAATCGGTCCGCGCCTGCCGTCGCCTTCGCGTCGAGCCCCTTCGCCGCGAGCTCCGTTAGCGCTCGGTCAAGCCCCGACGGAGGGATCCCCAAGCCGACCTTGCCGAAGTACTCCTGGAGTTCGGTGGCGCGCTCGGCCGGTAGGCCGGCCGCCCGAAGCTCGGTCTCGAATTGGTCCGGTCCGAGCTTGCGGAAGCCATCGACGGCCCGGAAGAAGCGGCCCGAGTCCTCCGCCCCGTAGAGCCGCCCGAGCCCTTCGGACAGCTCGCGGTCGTTGAGCCGGAACGCGTACAACCCCTTCGCGCCGACCTCGTCCATGACGAGCGCCGCGGTCGCGAGGAGGTCCGCCTCCGCGGCGATGCCCGGCACGCCGAGGATATCGAGATTGAACTGCTGGAACTCCCGGGTCCGTCCCGCCTGGGGCTCTTCGTACCGCCAGAGCTTGGAGATCGTGAACCACTTCACGGGCATCGGCTCGGACTTCGCCCGCTCGACGAAGACCCGGGCGAGCGACGGGGTGGTCTCGGGTGCGAGGGCGACGGTCCGCCCGCCCTTGTCGGTGAAGACCCAGGCCTGCTGGGCGATCCCTTCGCCGCTCTTCTTCTGGTACAGCTCGAAGCTCTCGACCGAGGGGGTCTCAAGCTCGAGATACCCGGCCCGCCGCGCGGCCGCCCGCATCCGTCGGAGGATCTCCGACCGGGCGCCGGCGTCGGGCGGAGGATAGTCGCGGAACCCTCGGAGGACGCGGGGGGACACGCCGGCCGGACCCCGGAACCGGTATAAGACTATGCGGACGGCGAAGGGCGGACGCTCTCGATCCCGTCGGCCCGGCCGGCGGAATCCGGAACGTTCGCTGGTTCGAGCGCGGACCGGAGGCGGTGGTAGGCGGTGATCGCCCCCACGAAGTTGCGCTGCCGCAGCTCGGATGCGACGGTGCGGAGCTCACCGATCGCCGGACCGACGTCCAACCCGGCGCTGCGAGCCTCGACCATGCGGTCCCGCATGCGGCGCAGGTCTTCGAACAGCTTCGGCTCGAGGAGCGCCCAGAGCGCGACCGCCCCCCGGGCCAGGAGCCGTTCGCCGTCCGTCCGCCGTCCCGCGCCCAAGAACCGACGCCCCTCCTCGATCGGACCGAGGGCCGGGGCCGGGTCCCCGCCGAGCTCCCGCAGCGTCTGGGCGAGGAGG
>JAKACD010000065.1 GCA_021821785.1 Thermoplasmata archaeon | reverse complement strand
CTCGCCCGGGAGCCAGGTCCCCTACCTGCCCCCGAAAAGCGGGCGTACGGGTCTGCGCTTAAGTCCTACTTCGGCTGGGCCGCGCAGGGGCCGGTGACCATGGTAGCGTCCGAGCCGAAAACGACGAAGAAGATCGCGTTCCTTGCGACGATGGCGCCCGCGGACACCCCGAGGCTCGAGACGATGCTCGGGTATGCCCTCGCCGCGGTCGCGATGCAGTACGAGATGAAGATCTTCTTCGCCCTCGACTCGGCGCTGGTGACGAAGCGCCAGATCTTCGACAAGCTCGACGCGAAGGTGCGGGAGCGGATCCAGGAGTGCGTGCGGCACGGGGTCCAGGTCGATGTCTGCTCGGCCTCGGCCCAGACGTTCCACATCAAACCGGAGGACCTGATCGACGGCGCCACGATCAAGGGCATCGTCACGTTCTACGAATACGCCGAGAACGCCGACATCACCCTGACCTGGAGCTAGGCGAGCGTCCCCCGTACCGCGGGAACCACGCGGCCCGATCCCGTCGGGCCATCGCCAACCCTCCCACCTCGGTGGGGACAGCCCGGGACGTCGCGTGGATTCCAGTTGACGAGGCTTTCATAAACCCTCATTCGAAGCGAATCCCGAATTTTCGCATGGAGGAGGCCAAGGAAGCAACGGACAGCCGCTCCTCCTCCGTGCGGCGAGGGCTCGAGATCCTCGACCGGGTCGAGGCCGGGGGCTCCTGGCCGAGCCACATCACGGAGCTGAAGCAGAGCGGCTACCCCCTCGAGGCGTACGCCCAGGGCCTGGGGGACGGAGTCTCTCCCTGGTTCGGGGGATCGGCCCGCATCCCGTACGTCTACGTCGGGTTCATCGCCCGCCGGACCAAGGACGGCAAGCATACCGAGCTCCACTTTCGGGTCTACCATCCCTCGGGTCAGATCTACCGGACCGACGACCTCGGTAAGCTGCTCGATTTCGCGGACAATTTCGGCCTCGGGCTGGTCGAGACGGTCGGACAGACCGGGGACCTCGTCATCCCCGTGCAGGCCGAGCACGCCGACCGCGCGGTCGACGAGATCCGCGCCCTCGGCACGGACCTCGGGGGGACCGGCGACACGTTCCGGGACACCGCGGTCTGCGTCGGTCCGGCGCTGTGCGAGTACGCCCTGTTCGATACGCTCGCCGCCCGGGACCATTACTTCCAGCTGCCGGCGGTCTACGAGAAGCTCTCGAGCCAGCTGTTTCCGTTCAAGATCAAGCTGAAGGCGAGCGGCTGCCCGATGGATTGCGCGCGGGCCGTCCAGCGCTCCGACTTCGCGTTCGTCGGTACGTGGCAGGGCGCCCCGAGCGTGGACCCGGAGGCGCTGCGCGTCAAGACCGAGGCCGGCGAGGTCGACCCCGCCCGCCTGGCCGCCGAATGCCCCGGCCACGCGATCGGCTGGGACGCCGCTTCGCGATCGCTCTCGATCGACGGGGCGAAGTGCCAGAAGTCGATGAATTGCATCCGAGCGGCGTTCCCGGCGATCCGGCCCGGGACCGACCGGAAGGTCGCCTTCCTGGTGGGGGCGAACGCGAAGGGCCGGTATGGCCCCAAGATGGCGAAGCCGGTCGCCCTGCTCGACGATCCCGCGGAGGCCGGGGAGTTCATGATCCGACTGATCGACTACTGGGCCGACCGGGCCCCTCACAAGGACCGGCTTGGCGATTTCCTTGTCAAGGAGGGCTTCGAGCACCTCAAGGTGGAGTTCAAGGACGCGCTCACCGTCGAGGAGTCGGGGACGCCCGCGAGCGCCTCCCGGATCGTCACGAGCGCCGTCCTGAGCGACGCGGACCGGGACCGGTACGCGGCGTGGGCCGAGTCGATCGCCAAGGAGTACGACGGATGAGGTGGGAGTGAACGCCCCGGCGCAGCGGCTCAAGAAGGTCGTCCCCGTCCCCTACACCCGGTACCTACCGGACGTGGTCCGGCGGAATCTCGGTCACTGGGTCGACCGCAAGCAGCACGGCGCCGGTATCATGGAGCATATCTCCGATACGGGCGACCACCTGTTCACGGTGAAGGTCGGCGGGACTCCCAACGTCCGGTTCAGCACGCGCACGCTGCGCAAGTTCGTCGATATCGCGAACGAACACGGGCTCCATTCGCTCCGCTTCACCCGGTCGGGCAGCATCGAGATCTTTGCCGGCGACCTCGCGTCGGCGAAGCGGGTTCAGCAGGCGGTCGAAGAGATCGGCTTCCACGTCGGCGGCTGGGGCCACACCCTCTGGTCGATCGGCTCGTGCACCGCCTACCTGACGTGCACGACGGCCGTCATCGACGCGCCGAGCCTCACGAACGCCCTCTACAACCGCCTCGTGCCCTACTTCACGGGCGAGGTGGAGCTCCCGGCCAAGCTGCGGGTCAACGTGGGGGGATGTCCGACCGGCTGCGGGGGACTCGTCGCCGACATCGTGCTGACGGGACACTACGGGGCCGTGCCGGGGTATGACCCGGAAAAAATCCGCCTCTGCCTGCCCGCCCGCGCCGACGTCCTCGACAAGGTCGTCCCCGAGGTGCAGATGGTCTGCCCCGTGAACGCAATCCGCTCGTTCGCGAAGCCGGACGGCTCGGTCGGCATCGAGATCATCGAGAAGAAATGCATCGGCTGCGGCCGGTGCAAGGACGTCTGCGACCACATCACCTGGGACCCCGCGAAGTCCGGGGTCTCGGTCCTCATCGGGGGTAAGAGCAGCAACACGGGGGTCGGCCCCACGATGGCGCGGGTGCTCGTCCCGTGGATACCCGCCCGTCCCCCCGACTACCGGGAAGCGGTCGCGGTGGTGCAGAAGATCATTGACGTCTGGCGGGCGAACGCGCGGCCGGGAGAACGCGTCGCCGACTTCATCGAACGGGTCGGGATGCCGGCCGTCTTCGACCTTCTCGGCGTCCCGGCCAGCCGCTGGAACCGCCCGACCGCCCCGGACACCGGCTTCGGCGTCCGGCAGTTCGTGGCGCGGTGAGACATGGACTCGGTCATCGAACTCACGGTCTTCCTGGTCCTGCCCTACGTCACCCTCGTCGCGCTCGTGGTCGGCGCCGCGATCCGGATACGCTCCTGGCTCTCGGCGCGGGCGATCACCGGCCTCCGCTCGGTCGCCGTGGTGCCGAACACCTTCCGGACCCGCGGGGTCTTGAAGGACCTCTTCCGCCGGGTCTTCACGTTCTACACGTTCTCCAACATGGAGACGGACCGGACGTTGTACGTGGGCTCGCTCCTGTTCCACTATGGGATCGTCATCGTCCTGGCCTCCCATCTCGCGCTCGTCGTACCCGTGCCGATCTCGGCCCAGCTCCACTCGGAGATCGCCCTCTACCTGGGAGGCGCCTCCGGCCTCGCCGCCTTCGCGGGACTCCTCCTCCTGCTCGGTCGGCGCGTGGGCCGCCCCCGGATCCGCTCGGTCAGCTTCTTCGACGACTACTTCGCGGTCGGGCTCCTCGTGGGGGTCATCGTCTTCGGGCTCCTGCAGACGCTGGTCTTCCGTCCGGATTACATGGACACGGTCTCCCCGTGGCTCATCTCGATCCTGACGTTCCAGCCGAACCTCGCCCCGATCGCCGGCGTCGGCACGGTCACGATCGTGCACATCGCGCTGACCCTGATCTTCCTCGCCTACGTTCCCTACGGGAAGATGGTCCACGTCGTGGCGTATCTGTTCAACCCGACCGTCACCCGGACGAGCCAGCCCGTGGGGGCCGAGATCCCCGCGCCGGATTCCGGGCTCTGGGCGGCCCGACCCCGAGGAGGTCCCGATGAGCGGTAAGCCCACGCTCACCTACGGGGACAGCTCCTCGGTGGTCCCGTTCTGGGCGAAGCCCGAGCTCGTCAGCAAGCTCGAGAAGGTCGCGCCGCACCCGGAGGGGACGAAGGACCTCGCGCGCGATGTCCGGGCCGGCCTACGCTCCGCCGTGGCCCATAACCGCAACGTGCGGATCGCGGTCGATGCCTGCGTCCACTGCGGCGCCTGCCTCGACGCCTGTCCCGCCTACCTCGCCACGGGCGACGTCCACAACTCTCCGGTCGGCCGCGCGGACCTGGTGCGCCAGGCGCTCAAGGGCGACGGCGGACCCCTCGGCCGTCTGGAGCGGTGGTTCGGGGCCCGGCCGCTCGATGACGCCGGGGTCCACGCGCTCGCGACGTACTACTACCAGTGCCTCGAATGCCGTCGATGCGGCGAGACGTGCGTCTTCGGGATCGATCAGGCCGACGTGACGCGCTCGGTGCGCTCCGTCCTCGCCGATCAGGGGCTCGTCTCCCGGTACGTGGCGACCGTCATCGAGGCGAGCGAGCGGACCGGCAACAACCTGGGGCTCCCCCCGCCGGCGATCAAGTCGACGATCGACTTCTGCCGGGACGAGATCAAGGAAGAGAAGCAGCTCGACTTCCCGGTGAAGGTCGACGCGCCGGCGTACGCGCTCTTCGTCCCGCCCTCTGCCGACTTCTTCCTGAACCTCGAGACCCTGAAGGGGTACATGACGTTCTTCCACCTCGCCGGGGTCGACTACACGTTCACGACCGAGCACGCCGAGCTCGGGAACTTCGGGCTGTTCGTGGACGAGAAGCACCTCCGCGCGATCGCCGACCACCTGGTCGGGATCGCCCGCAAGCTCGAGGTCAAGTTCGTGATCGCCGGCGAGTGCGGCCACGGGTGGCGCGCGTTCAAGCAGTACGTGATCCCGCGGCTCGAGGAGCACGGGATCGGCGCCGCGCACGTCTTCCACCTTGTCATCGACGCGGCGAAGCGGGGGGCCGTCAAGTTCGACCCCACCAAGAACGGGGCGACCCGATACGTCTACCAGGACCCGTGCAACTACGCCCGCGGCGGCGACCTCATCGACGAGCCCCGGTTCCTCCTCGAGCGGGTGGTGACGAACCGGCAGGACTCCCCCCACAGCCGGGAACGGACCTGGTGCTGCGGGGGGGGCGGCGGAATGCTCACGGACGAGCTGATGCCGCTCCGGCTCGAGTACGCGAAGCTCTGGTTCGACGACGCGCTGTCGATCGGGGCGGAGCACGTCGTGCGGCCGTGCGCGATCTGCAAGGCCCAGCTCAACGCCACGCTGCCCAAGCTCAACAAGGCCCGTTCGACGAAGGTCGCCTACTCCGGGCTCATGGACCTCGTGTACCGGGCGCTGGTTCCGTAGCGGTCGGGGATCCGGACCGCCCGGCCTCGGGACCGAGGAGGGCGTCGAGCACCGAGTACGTCTCGGGATGGAGGTGGAGGTAGTGGGCGTAGACGTTCTGCGCCTCGATCCCGTCCCGGCCGTCGGCGAGCCCGACGCCCCGCTCGTAGGCGAGGGCGAGGTCGTACGGCCGGTCCAGGGCCACGCGAGAGTAGTGGAACTCGTGGCCCCGCAGCACGGTCCCCTTCGGAGCGATCAGCGAGTCGCGGACGACCCGCGCGGTCGCGTAGCCATGGGCCACCGGTCGTGTCCCCTGCTCGGTTCGGCCCTCCAGGAACCCGACCATCTCGAACGTCCCGGCGGCGGTCGTGATCGACCGGGTGAGGTACATGAGGCCGCCGCACTCGGCATAGATCCGCCCGCCGCGCTCCGCGAACTGACGCACGGCGGCGCGGAGGGGCCGGTTGCGCTCGAGCGCCGCGGCGTAGACCTCGGGAAAGCCTCCCCCGATCACGAGGAGGTCGAGCGCCGGCAACGCGCCCTCGGCCTCGGGGTCGATCCGGACGACGGTCCCGAGCTGGCTCGCGCGCTCGAGCATCTCGGGATAGTAGAAAGTGAACGGCCGGCCCGCGAGGAACCCGATCCGGGCGCGACGCGGGGGTGGCTCCGGGGATTCGGCCGGGATTCGGACGAGGAGGGGCGGAGAGTCCCGTCGGGCGAGCTCCAGCAGCCGGGGGATGTCGATCCGGGGCACACATCGCTCCCGGAGGAGCGGGACGAGGTCAGCGCTCGCGCGCTCTTCCACGGGGACGAGGCCGAGGTGCCGGTACGGCATCGCGGCGGCGAGCGCCTCGTCCCGGGGCAGGAGGCCGATCACCGGCACGCCCTCCGCCTCGACGATCGCGGTCAGGCGGTCGAACTGACGGGGCACGAGGTTCGTCAGGATCGCGGCGGAGAGCCGCACCTCCGGGTCGAACGCGCAAAGACCGCGCACGAGGGCCCCGATCGTCCGGTTCGCCCGCTCGCCGTCGATCACGAGGACGACCGACGCCTGGAGGAGCTTCGCGAGATGCGCCGTGCTTCCCGGCTCGGTGCGGCCATCCGGACTGTC
>JAKACD010000064.1 GCA_021821785.1 Thermoplasmata archaeon | reverse complement strand
TGGCGGACCCCTTCGCAGAGGAA
Organism: Thermoplasmata archaeon; assembly: GCA_021821785.1. Classification (GTDB taxonomy): domain Archaea; phylum Thermoplasmatota; class Thermoplasmata; order Lutacidiplasmatales; family UBA184; genus Lutacidiplasma. The sequence continues at coordinate 6,568 of JAKACD010000064.1, read as the reverse complement.
CTGGAGCGCGAGGGAGGTCTTCCCCGTCCCCGACGGTCCGACCAGGAGATACGGCCGGCGACCGACAAGACCGCCCTGCAGCATCTCATCGAGACCCGGGGTCCCCGTGGACACGCGTCCGTCCGAGGGCGGATCGGGCGCGTGCACCGCGGTCACGTTCGGTTCCCCGTGCCGGGCCGAGGGAGCCGGCCCTCGCCCGCGCGGCTATGCATGGTGTACGAGACCTCTTTTAGTTATTCCGAAGGCCCGCGGGCCCGGCCGCAAGGAATATTTGCGGCGTCCGCCCACCGGGGCCATGGCGAGATCGACCTCCTCCTCTCCGGGAGGGGGGCCAGCCCGGATGCGAGCGCTGGCGGCGGGTCTTCCCGACGCGCTGCTCGCGGGCTTCCATGAGGGCCGGGAGGTCGCCCGACCAGCCTCCGACCGAGTCGACCGAGTCGTCGCGGTCGGCATGGGGGGTTCAGGGATCGCCTCGGACCTCGCTCGCGGCGTGGTCGAGAGCGAGACCCCGCTCGCGCTGGACGTGGTGCGCTCGCCCACCCTGCCGCGGGGTATCGGGACCCGCAGTCACGTGCTCCTGGTGAGCTACTCGGGCAACACGTGGGAGACCCTGGAGGCGTTCGTAGCGGCCGGGCGCACCGGCGCCCCCCGCACGGTGATCACCTCGGGCGGAGCGCTCGCCGACCGGGCCCGCCAGGAGGGCGTTCCCGTGCTCTCGGTACCCCCGGGCCTGCCTCCCCGGTCGGCGGTCGGCCATCTCCTGGGGGGGATCCTCGGCCTCCTCGACCCGGCCTTCCCCGAATCGAACGAGGCACGGGTCACCCGGATCGCGGACGGGCTTCGTCGCAGGGTAGCGCTCTACGCGCGGCCGCGGGGGCCGGCGGCCCAGGTCGCCGAGAAGATCGGGAGGCGGCTCCCGTTCGTCTACGCCGAGAGCACCTTCCTCGCGCTCGCGCGCCGCTGGAAGACCCAGTTCGAAGAGAACGCGAAGCGGCTCGCCGTGTTCGATGAGGTACCCGAGCTCTTCCACAATGCCCTGGTCGGCTGGGACGCCACCCCGCGGCGCGACGCGGCGGCGGCCGCGGCGATCCTTCTGGAGTGGTCGGAGGAGATCCCCCCCGTCCGCAAGAGCTTCCGGTACCTCGAGCAGCTCCTCCGGCGTCGGGGCGTCACGGTCGCCCGCGTCCCGCTCGCGCACGAAGATCGGCTGGAAGCCCTCCTCGACGGGGTCACGATGGGGGATCACGTGAGCCTGTTCGTCGCCGACCGCCGGAAGGTCGACCCGCTCCCCGTGGACGCGATCTCGCGGCTCAAGGCCACGATCGGGACCCCCTCGCTCCGGTAGCGCGCGCGTCGGCCGTCGCTCCGGCGGCCCGACCGGCGTCCGACCTCCCGGGACCCGACCACCGAACTCGGGCGCGCAAAAGGGCTAAAGGCCCCGACCCTTCCCCCCGCCCGGGTGCTGAGGTAGCCTAGCTCGGCCAAGGCGCCAGATTCGAGATCTGGTGATGCGTATGCATCGCGGGAGTTCAAAGGGCGTCGCGGGGAATCCCGCGACGGCGGAGACTCTCCCCCTCAGCGCCTCACCGCCGAAGGAGATCGAGGTGGAGCTGGCCCTTACGCGCGCCGGGCAGGTCGAGATCCGGCGGGTGACCGTGCCGTTCGGTGCGCCGGTCCGCGCGGCGCTCCGGGCCATCGGTCAGCCGGGAGAGGGCGCGGCGGTGCTGCTCGACGAGAGCTTCGTGCCGTTGGACCTGCCGATCACCCGGCCCGTGCGTCTCATGGTCGTTCGAACGTTCTCGGGCGGATAGGGCGCGCCTCGGGGCCCCGTCGAGGGCCGCGGCGGAAGGCGTTAAAGGCCCGACCACCGTCTCACCCTCCACTAGGGACTGTTCCGTGCCGTCGAGTTGTCCGATCTGTGAACAGCCGATCGCGTCGACCGCGGCCCACTGTGCGGTCTGCGGTTTCCCCACCGGGCTCGCGATCGAAGGGCTGCGATCGATCGATTCCGCGGCCGCGGAGCCCGACGCCGCGGGGTCCGCGCTCACGAGCCTCGCGACGGCGCGCCCCTCCCGTCCGGTACCGGCCCCTTCTCCCGAGCATGAGCTGACCCAGACGATCAGCCGCGACCTCCTCGGGAAGATGGAGCTCATGCGCGGGCTGGGTCGAGGACCCGATGTCACGAGCGAGCTCTGCCAGGCGGCGCTGATCGAGGCCGAGGGCCGGGTCGCCGAGGCGCTCGACATCCTGCGATCCGCGCAGAGCCGGCTCGACTCGGAGACCGAACAGGTCCTCGACCAGCGCGTGCGCCTCGCGAACGAACGCCGGCGCTCCCTCCAGGCCACCGGGGTGCGCTTCGCGCTCGGGTCCGACTTCGAGCGGCTGAACGCCGCGCTCGCCGCGGGGGATCGGTCCGAGGCGATCGCCCGTCTGGCCGACGCCGAACGACGGGTCGGCCAGTTCGAGTCGGACTGGAGGGGGCTCCAGGGACTGATCGCCCAGATCGAGGGACTGCGTAACCAGGCGGCGGAGCTCCACTTCCCGCTCGGGGAGATCTCGAGCGAGCTCGAAGGCCTGCGGGAGCGACTCCAAAGCTCGGAGGTCACGGAGGACGCGCTCGATACCTTCGCGCAGGAAGCGGCGCAGGTCCTCATGCTGCTGCACGAAGCGATCCCGTCGAGTCTCGAGGAGGAGCTGCGCCGCGCGGGGCTCACGCTCGACCGCTTCCCGGAGGACCACCCGCCGGCGTCCCTCGCGCGGCGATTGCATCTCGAGGCCGGGCGGCACCTGAAGAAGGGCCGTCTCTCCGAAGCGATCCAGAGCGTCCGGGAGCTTCGTCGGGAGATCGAGGCCCTGGAGCGGGCCCCGAGGCCCCTTCCCCCCGAACCCCCGGTCGCGCCCGTCGCCCCGAGCCAGATCGCCGAGGCCGCCGCCCCACCGGCGGGACCCCTCGAAAGCGACGACGAGATGCTCGACCGCCTCCTCAAGAAGGCCCGGAGCCTCGCGGGTCGCGTCCGCTCGCTCCCCCCGGATTCGGACGCGGCGCTGGAGGCCGCGGTCCAGATCCGGCAGGCCACGGAGCTCCTCCGTTCCCGCCGGCTCAAGGAGGCGGACCAGACCCTCACGGACCTCATGCGCACGCTCGCCGACGGCGGCCTTTCGGCGAGGAAGTGAGCGATGGCCGAGGAGCAGGCTCTGAGCGAGTGGCGGCAGCGCCTCGAGCTCCTGGCCGAGAAGGGCGAAGCGCTCGAAGCGGAGGGCCTCCCGTTCCCCACGGCGCAGATCCGGGCCGCCTTCGACGCTTCCGTCCGGGACGGTCAGCTGCCCCGCGCGGCGACCGTCGTCAAGCGAGGGGAGGCGCTCCTGGCCCGGGTCGCACCGGATTGGACCTGGGTGCGCGAGCTCCTGCGCCGGGCCGACGAGCTCCGCACGATCGCCGAGACGATCGGGGTCGACGTCGAGCACCTCGACACGCGGGTCGGCCATCCCCGCCACCGGCTCCAGTCCGAGCCGCTGAGCGCGGGGTCGCTCGAGAAGGCGGCCGCGAGCGCCTCGCTGGCCCTCGCCGTCCTGAACGATGCGATCCCGAAGTTCTGCCTCAAGGAGGCCGAGCAGCTCGGGGCGTCGATCCGCCGGGCCCGGGACCGGGGCGAGGACATCCTCGAGGCGACCCGCTCGTTCTCCCTGCTTCTCCAGGCGGTCCAGGACCAGAACCTGCCGACGAGCGCCCAGCGCCTCATCGAGACGCGTCGGGCCGTCACCCGCATCCCGCGGGCCCCGGCGGTTCCGGCGGTCGCGCCGGGCGAGGAAGAGGAGATCCTCCTCGAGGCTCGGAACCTTGCCCGTCGGCTCCAGCGGATTAAGGGGAAGGCGCGGAACGCCCAGAGCGCGGCCCGGCTGATGGCGCAGGTCCGGGCGGCGATCAGCGAGGAGCGGCGCTACGGCACTCCCGAGGAGGAGATCGAGGCGCTCTGGGCCGAGGTCGACCGGCTCACCCGCGAGAAGAAGCGGGCGAGCGAAGGACCCCCCCTCGAAGCCGCGCCACCGACCTCGGGGGAGGTCGTCGTCCCCGAGCTCGACCTGCCCATCGAGCTGCCGAAACGCGAGCCCTCCGACCTCGAACTGGACCGACTCGCCCCACGACCCGAGACGGAGACCGACGTTCCGAACCCCCCCCTCGAGCCCGGAGGGGAGACCCCGGCCGGCGATCGCGAAGAGAAGCCCCCGGCCGAAGAGGAGCGGCGCTCGAGCGACGAGGAGCAACCCGAGCAGCGGGCGTTCCGGCAATCCCTCTACGTGCCGTACCTCCCCCCTGACTTCCCCGGAGGAGACCACGAGAACGACCCGAACGCGCCCGCCTCGACCCGCCCGCGGTCGAGATACCGACCCCGACCGTAAGACTTAAGTAGGTATCGCAAGTGGTTTATACCACTTGTCGCGAGGCGGCGCCCGACCGATTGCGCGCGAGGTCGGCACGGTTCTTTCCGTGACCCCGACCGGTCGCCTGACCGTTCGCGCGCTCTCCGCCGAGGTCGTGCCCGAAGGAACGCTCGTGCGGGATGCCCGCGGCGGGCTTCGCGGGAAGGTCGTCCGGGTCTTTGGCCCGGTCGATCGCCCCTACTTCAGCGTCCGACCGCGACGGACCCCGACGCCGGCGGAGGGACTCGCCCTCCTCGGCGCGACCCTGCAGCGCGAGTAGAACCCGAGACCGGTAGCATGCAGAACGGAGAGGCACCGACCAACGGCGAGAAGAGCGCGGCCCGACCGGAAGACCTCGCGGTCCCGACCCGCTGTACGAGCTGCGGGTCGACCCACCTCACGCGGGACTACGAGCGCGGGGAGCTCGTCTGCGACGAATGCGGGCTCGTCCTCGAGGAGTCGATGATCGACCAGGGGCCCGACTGGCGGGCGTTCGACGCCGAGCAGGGCGAGAAGCGGGCGCGCACCGGCGCGCCGACGACCCTCACGATCCACGACAAGGGACTCTCCACCGAGATCGGCTGGAAGAACCGGGACCCGTACGGGAAGTCGATCCCGACCCGCAACCGCGCCCAGCTCTATCGCCTACGGAAGTGGCAGCGACGGATCCGCGTCTCGAACGCGACCGAACGCAACCTCGCCTTCGCGCTCGCCGAGCTCGACCGCATCGCCTCGGGAATGGCGCTCCCCCGGAACGTGCGGGAGACCGCGGCGATGATCTACCGCAAGGCGGTGAACCGGAACCTGATCCGGGGCCGGTCGATCGAAGGGGTCGTGGCCGCTTCGCTGTACGGCAGCTGCCGACAGTGCAACGTGCCGCGGACGCTCGACGAGATCGCCTCGAAGTCGCGCATCGGCCGCAAGGAGATCGGGCGGACGTACCGCTTCATGACCCGCGAGCTCCGCCTGAAGCTCATGCCGACGAAGCCGCAGGACTACATCCAGCGGTTCTGCTCCGAGCTCAAGCTGAAGGGCGAGATCCAGACGCGCGCGAACGAGATCCTGAAGGAAGCCACCGAGCGCGAGCTGACGAGCGGCCGGGGTCCGACGGGCGTGGCCGCCGCGGCGATCTACATCGCGAGCGTGCAGTGCGGCGAGCGGCGCACCCAGCGCGAGGTCGCGGAGGTGGCGGGCGTGACCGAGGTCACGATCCGCAACCGGTACAAGGAGCTCACCGAGAAGCTCAACCTGCGCGTCATGCTCTGACGGCGCCGGACGGACCGGGCGACTCGGTCACCAGGGCGAGCACGAAGCCGTCGTGGCCTTTGGTGCCCACGGTCTGGAGCGCGGTCGCGCTGACCCGAGGATCGGAGCGAAGGCGCTCGAGGAACCGCCGGTTCCCCCGGGCGCCGGGATCCGTGCTCGTCTCGTCCGCGACCTCGCCGCGGCGCACGACGTTGTCGACCACGATCAACCCGCCCGGCCGAGTGAGGCGAACGCTCCAGTCGAAGTATTCGGGGGTCGACGGTTTGTCGGCGTCCACGAACACCAGGTCGAACGGCCCGGCGCTCTCGCGCGCCAGGAGTTCGAGCGTCTCGAGCGCCGGCCCGACGCGGACCTCCACCACCTCGTGGAGGCCCGCTTCCGCGAGGTTCTCGCGCGCAATCGCCGCGTGCTTCGGGGCGACCTCGAGGGAGAGGAGCCGCCCCTCGGGCGCGATCGCCCGGCCGAGCCAGATCGCGCTGTAGCCGCCGAGGGTTCCGATCTCGAGGACCGCCCGGGCCCGGATCCCGCGCGCGAGAAGGTGGAGGAACTTCCCCTGGGTCGGGCTGACCTGGATGGAGGGGAGCCCCGCGGCGGCGCTCCGGGCTAGGGCGGACTCCAGAGCGGGGTCCGTCGTCTGCAGCATCTCCTCCAGATAGTGGTCCACGTGCGACCAGGGGTCCGTGCCGGGCATCGAGCGTCTCGACGGGACCGGAGCCGCCGATGCGGATGAGCTTGCCCCGGGGTTCCGGAGCCCACCCCGCGGCACTATATCCGAGGTCGGAATCTCCCTGCCCCGGTAGGGACGGCATGGAGGAGCTGCTCCGCACCGCGCTCGGGGTCGCCGGGGCCGCCGGGGCCACGTACGCGGACGCGCGGATAGCCG
>JAKACD010000063.1 GCA_021821785.1 Thermoplasmata archaeon | reverse complement strand
CGGGTTCGAGGCGGTGGGGGATAACGACCGTGCGGATGGCGGCCGACCCGGACGATGCGAGGATGAAACACCGAGCGAGCCCGCGGGGTATGAGGATGCGCGGGTCGCTGAACGAGGGCGAAGGGTGGCTCCGGGAAGGGCGCCCTCGAACCGAGAATCCACGCCGAAAAGCCCTCGCGACCGACGAGGTTACCGGATAGACTCTTAAGGCGGAGTCGTTCGTCTAAGCTGCGCCGGGTGGAACCGCGTGCCAGGGGTCGAGGACGCAGCGCTCGCCACCGGGGTCGTACTGCTGGTCGTCGGCTTTGCCTATGCGGCCTTCGCCGACCTTCGTGACCGCGAAGTGACGGACGCCCTCTGGCAAGGACTGGGGATCGCCGGTTTCGGGCTCGGCTTCGTGACGGTGATGGCGGGCGGCGCGGTGCCGGTCGTGGTCTGGGCCGCGGTCGGCGCGCTGACCCTCGAGCACATGTTCGCCTGGGACGAGCGCCTCGGCCCGAAGCTCGCCCGCTTCGCCGATCTCATCGAGCTCGTCGCGTACGCCCTCGTGATCGTCCTCGTGGGAATCACCCTGGTTCGGGTCGGGTTCGGGACCTCGGGCGTCCCCCCGATTGCCCTCGCCGTGCTCGTGAGCGTCGTGTTCGCGCGGATCCTCTTCGAAGTGGGGGTCCTGTACGGGGGCGCCGACGCGAAGGCGCTCATGATCGCCTCCCTCCTGGTACCGATCTTCTCGAACCCCTTGCTCGTTTCCGGGGGGACGGCGACCCGGATCGTGGCGGTGTTCCCGTTCTCAATCGACCTTCTGATGAACGCCGCCCTGCTCTCGGTGACGATCCCGATCGTGATCACGATTCGGAACGTCGTGCGCGGTGACTTCTCGCTCTCGCGGGGGTTCACCGGATATCGCCTCGCGGTCGCCGAGCTCCCCCGGCACTACGTATGGGTCCGGGACTCGGCGTATCCCTCGGCGCGGGACCTCGAACACGAGGTCGAAACCTCCGACGAGGACCGCGCCCTCCGGACCCGCATCGCGAGAGAATTGGCCGCGAACGGGGTGCGGGAGGTATGGGTGACGCCGCAGATCCCGTTCCTGGTGCTGATGGCGGTGGGTGCTTTTGCGGCGCTGCTCGCGGGGAACCTCGTTATCGACCTGATCCAGTGGCTCTAGCCCTTCCCTGCGAAAGCTTTTCTCCGCCTCCCTCGTCGGCGCTTCGATGCCCGCTCCGAGGAAGGCAGCGCCCGCGCACCCGATCCGCGTACTGATCGCGAAGCCGGGGCTCGACGGTCACGACCGGGGCGCGAAGGTCGTGGCGAGGGCGCTGCGCGACGCGGGCATGGAGGTCATCTACGCCGGGCTCCGGCAGACGCCCGAGGAGATCGTCCGGGCGGCGCTCGAGGAGGACGTCGACCTGATCGGGCTCTCCATCCTTTCCGGCGCGCACATGGCGCTCTTCCCACGCGTCCTGGCTCTCCTGAAACAACAGAAGGCCGGGAACGTGCCGGTCTTTGCCGGAGGAATCATTCCGGACGAGGACGCCCAGCGGTTGAAGAAGGCGGGCGTCCGGGCGATCTTCGGCCCCGGCGCGTCGCTCGAAGAGATCGTGGCCACGGCCCAGAAGCTCGCTCGTCGTCGAGCATGAGCGAGCCGGCACGGCTTCCCGCGGCCGCCCGCGCGATCCTGCGGGGGGACCGACGGGCGCTCGCCCGGGCGATCACCGCGGTCGAGAACGGCGACCCGGCCGCGGACGCGATCCTCGGCGCGATCTACCCGCGGACCCGCGGAGTGCCGATCGTCGGCCTGGCCGGCCCCCTGGGGGTCGGGAAATCGAGCCTCATCAACGCCCTCATCTCGCTCCTTCGTGCGAGCGGGCGAACCGTCGCGGTCGTGGCGGTCGACCCCTCGAGTCCGTTCTCGGGGGGATCGGTGCTCGGCGACCGGATCCGGTTCGAGGGACGGGCCACGGACACCGGCGTCTTCTTCCGATCGATGGCGAGCCGCGGCGCGGTCGGAGGCGTGGCGGCCGCGACACTGGAGGCGGCACGCCTCCTCGACGCGGCGGGCTTCGACATCGTTCTTGTCGAGACGGTGGGCAGTGGGCAGGTCGACGTGGCCATTCGCGAGATCGCGACCACCCGGGTCGTGGTGCTCGTGCCCCATCTCGGCGATGAGGTGCAGACGCTCAAGGCCGGTCTGTTCGAGATCGCCGATGTCTTCTGCGTCAACAAGACGGACCTCCCCGGGGCGGATATCGCTCAGCGGAACCTTCGCGACCTGGTCGTCCAGGGCCGGAAGACCGAGGAGTGGGCGACCCGGATCGTGGGCACGTCCACGACTCAACCGAACGGGATCGACGCGTTGTGGGAGGCGATCGAGGCGCATGAACGGTACCTTGACGCCTCGGGGGAACGGGCGCGGAACGAGCGTCAACGCCTATCGACCGAGATCGTCGGGCTCGTCCGCGACCGGGTCGGACGGGAGCTGGCCCACGAGCTCGAGCACGACCCCGAGCTGCGCGGGCTCCTCGACCAGGTCATCGCCCGTTCTCTGGACCCGCGCGCGGCGGCCCGGCGGCTTCGGCTCGCGGTGCGGCGCACCGAGTAGGGATCCCGAATGGTCCTGATCACCTTCGACCTCGCGCTGGTGCTCCTGGTCGGCGCCGCGGCCGCCGCCTACTTCATCTTCGCCTCGTTCGTCTTCGGGGCCGGCTATGAGCCGACCCCCCGGGCCGCCGTGGAGAAGATGCTGCGGTTCGCCGAGGTCGGCCCGTCGGACACCGTCTACGACCTCGGAGCCGGGACCGGCGCGATCGTCTTCCGCGCGGCCCGCATCTATCGAGCGCGGGTCGTCGGGGTGGAGGTCGAGCCGATCCGGGTCGGGATCCTCCGGCTCCGCCGCCGGCTCGGTCCGTTCGCGGACCGGATCGCGATCCACTGGGGGGATTTCTTCCACCTCGACTACCGTTCGGCCACGGTGGTCACGGCGTTCCTCTGGCCGGGCGCGATGACCCGACTCCGGCCGAAGCTCGAGGCGGAGCTCCCGGCGGGTGCTCGGGTCGTGAGCCACTGCCACCGGATACCGGGGTGGACGGCCACCGCGTACGATCGGCCGACCGACGTGTATCTCTACCGATGGCCCGAAGCCCGAGCCCCGCCGTCCGAGACGGCGCGACCTACGGGTGGTAGCTGAACCACAGCGCGGCGCCGACGACGAAGACTCCGAGCACTACGAGCCCGCCGAGGATCCAGCCGAGGTTCGGCCGGGACTCCTTCACGGGGAAGTCACGGGTGGACGTCGACACGGACTCAGGACGGCCCCGGCGGTTTATGAGCCTTCGATACGCACCTCGGGGCCGCTCGGCCCCCCACCGTCCCTACGGTTTTTCGCTCCGTTTCAAGGTGCCTTCCGGCCGGTCCGCTCGGGGCCGGCCCGCGGGGCCGCGTCAGGGGATCCCGGCGCCGATCTGTCCCGTGATTCCGAGGTAGGCGATCGCCGCCCCGATAGCGATCGCGACCGCGAACACCACGATCACAAAGGAGAGCGGGAGCGTCGGGGCGGGTTCGGCCGAAGTCGACATGGGGAGGGGAGCGCCCGGGCGGTTCAAGAACCCGTCGTAGGTTCTTGGGCGGGGGAAAAGGCCCGCTTAGCCGTCCTTCGGAGGGGAGGCGGCGTGCTTCGCTCCCTTCGCGCCGGACTTTCCGCTGCCGGACCGAGGCGCGGCCGCCGGCGCAGGCGAGGTCGCGGCTTCGGGCGAAGCCGGGGTCGCGGACTCGGTGGCTGGGGCCGCCGATCCTTCCTTCGCCTCGGGGACCGGGGTCACGTACTCCTCGACGACCCGGATCGCCGCGGGATGGAGGTGCGTGCGGATCCGGTCGATGACCCGGGGTTTGGCCGCAAGCCACGAGATGTCGAACTTCGAGCGCTCGGGCAGCTTCAAGGTGAAGGTCTTGTCCTCGTGCTCCACCCCGAACTCTCCCGACCGACCGTACTGGAGCTCGAGGATCGCCCGCACCTGGTCGACGGGCTCCGCGATCCGCTCCAGGATCCGGAACTTGCCGTGGACCTTGCGACCCGCGAACGGCGGGTTGAAGTCGACGCGCACCCGGGCGGCCGTGAGCGTCACGACGCGTCCGCGGCGGCCCTCGATCGTCAGCACCGTGCCGATGTCGAGGTGCGCGTCCTCTCGGCGCATCTCGGGCAGGCGCTCGATCTCGTGCATGGAGTACAGCTCGATCAGGTTCGGGTCGCGCTCTCCGAACGCGTCGGCCGGGGCGAAGTCGCGTTCGACCTCCTCGCCGACCTTGAGGCCCACGAGTGCGGTCTCGATTCCGGTCGGGAAGCGGTCCCCTCCGACCTCATGGGCGCGAGGCCCGAACGAGAATCCTTCGGGCGCCGGGATGTTGGCCTTCTGGGCGACGTCCTCGTGCGTCGTGTCGAGCAGTTCGGTCTTGCCGCCGGACTCGGACCACAGGTCGTACTCGATGCGAACGAGGTCACCCACCCGGGTCGTCTCGGCCGAGGGGTGTGCCGCCGAAGATTCAGGCGCCATGGCCCCGCCGAACCGGGGGGTCGGATAAGGTTTTCCCGGCGATGCCCCCACCGCTCTGCCGAGCCGGTCGGACCCGCCTTCGCGGCTACCTGGAGGGGGGCGGGCGAGGGTGGCGACGGACCGATCGCCATCGGAGAGCGCCGTGGACCAGCGCGAGGGGCTTGAGGGGGGCCTCAAGGAACCGCAGGGGATGGCGGACCGGCGACCGGTGCTCCCCGAGCCGGTGGCGTAGGGAACCGTTCTTGATCAGGGACATCGCCATCGCGACCAGGTAGCGGTACCGCTTCCCAAGCCACCGCCCATAACTGGTCTCGAGGCTCTTGTCGTGGAAGACCCAGGCCTCGGGGACGTAGACCCCCCGCAGCCCGGCGGAGAGCGCCCGGCTTTCGAGATCGTGGTCCTCGGCGTACGGGATCCGGGGGTCGAAGCCGAGGCGCTTTAGCTCGGGGGTCCGCCAGGCGGTGTTCTGGAGAGGCAGGTAGACCACCTGGGTGGGCACGAGCCCCTCATAGATCGACCGCTCGAGCTCCTCGAGATACCGTTCGATCGGAGTCTCCGCGGGTCGCCGAGGCCGGGTCGGACCCCCGGCGAACTCGGCGCGTCCCTGCTCGAGCGGCGCGATCAGGTGTCCGAGCCACTCCGGAGGCGCGACCTCGTCCGAGTCGAGGAACGCGGTGAGCTCCTCGGATATCTCGGCAAGCGAGGCCGCCCTCGCCCCGACGATCCCGCCCGGGTAGCGTCTGACCGCGATGGAGAGGGTCGGCGCGCGGCGGCATGCGGCATCCAAGAGGGCCTGCGGGGTCGAAGGCGAGGCAGCGAGGAGCACCCGATTCGGCCTTCGGGTCTGATCGGCGAGCGATCCGACCGCATCGAGGAGGCGCGGGTCGTCCCCCACGGCGATCTCGACACAGACGGTTCCCACGCGCTTCCCTCCCGGTGCGGTCGCCCCCCGGACCTCGAGACCCGCTCCGCTAAGAGCTTAATCTCACGGGCGGCTCCCGCGGTCGTGCGGGTCGTCCTCATCGGAGGGGGCGTACATCCGATCCCTCCCACGGGGTACGGCGCCATCGAGCGGATCCTCACGGACCTCGCCGAGGCCCTCCGGGCGGCGGGCCACGAGGCCGTGATCCTGAACCGGGTTCGTCGGCAACGGATGCGCGATGAGTACCCGTTCGCGTGGGAGCTGCCCCGGCTCCTGCGCCGGGAGCGGTACGATGTCCTTCATGCCCACACCCCGGTCGTCGCGAACCGGCTCGCGTTCAGCGGCCTCCCGTTCGTCTACACGTCGCACTCCCGCCACTGGTTCTACCGGGAGCGGCTCTCCCATCGTTGGGGCTATTGGCTGGAGCGTCGGGCCGTGCGTCGCGCCCGGGCGGTCATCGCGCTCACCGAGCCGCTCGCGCGCACGATGCGCGCGTCGGTGCGACCGCCGCTGCCACCGATCCAGGTCGTACCGTTCGGGGTCGACCCGGACCGTTTCTCGCCCCACTGGGAGGTCCGGTCGGGAACGAACGCGCTCGGGGTCGGCGTCGTGGCGCCGTTCAAGCGGTGGCATCTCGCGGCCCAGGCGCTTCAGGGGACGGGGGCGACGCTGCGGATCGTCGGGCCGATCGTCGACCCGGGGTACGCCGCCTCCGTTCGGCGGGCCGGCCCCGCCGTGGAGCTCCTCGGTGAGGTATCCCCGGCGGAGCTCGAGCGCCGGTTCGCCGAGAGCGACTTCCTGGTGCACCCGAGCCAGGTCGAGATCCTCTCCGCCGCGGTCATCGAGGGCCTCGCCGCCGGGCTCCCCGTCCTCGGAGGGCCGGCCGTGGAGGGCGTGGTGGACGACGGGGGCACGGGCTGGTGCCTCCGGGGCGACGACGCGGCGCTCGTGAACGGGTTACGCGACCGCGCGCGCGAGCTGGTGGGCAACGCGACACTGCGACGATCGATGGGAGAGTCCGCCCGCCGCGTCGCCGTGGAACGGTATGCCTGGCCGCGGGTCGTGGCCCAGCACCTCGAGGTCTACCGTACGGTCGCCGCGGCGCAGGGTCCCGTATAGGGCCGGAACGCCCCTTATGCCGCGCGGGCCGCCCGCATCTCCTCGATGGTGAGGTCGATCGCGGCCCCGCTCGAGTACCGCGGGTTCCAGCCGAGCTTCTGAATCTTCCCGATCGCGAGCAACTGCTGGGGGACATCGCCCACCCAGCCCCGGTCGCCCCCCGTGTACTCGAT
>JAKACD010000062.1 GCA_021821785.1 Thermoplasmata archaeon | reverse complement strand
CGATGGTGTTCCAGAACTACGCCCTCTATCCGAACCTGAACGTTTTCCGGAACATCGCCTTCCCCCTCAAGATGCAGCTGTTCACCCGCGAGGAGATCCGGGAGAAGGTCGCGGCGGCCGCCGAGACCCTCCAGATCACCGACATCCTCGACCGCCGCGTGGACCGGATCAGCGGCGGGCAGCAGCAGCGCGTCGCCCTCGCCCGGGCGCTCGTGCGCGATCCGCGGCTGTTCCTCTTGGACGAACCGTTGTCGAACCTCGACGCGCGGGTCCGGTTCTCCGCCCGCGCCGAACTCAAGAAGCTCCAGCGCCAGCTGCGGCAGACGTTCGTCTACGTGACGCACGACCAGAAGGAGGCCGAGGCGCTCTCCGACCGGACGGGGGTGCTCCACGAGGGCCGGTTCGAGCAGGTAGCTCCGTTCCCCGAGCTGTTCGCGCGCCCGTCGAGCCGCTGGATCGGGGATTTCGTCGGGGACTTCCCGATGAACTTCCTGCCGGACGGCCCCTCGACGGAGCTCGGGTTCCGCGCGGACTGGGCCGAGGTCGGGACCGGCGACCGCACCGCGGTGGTCGAGGTCGCCGAGCGGCACGGCGACCGGGTCTCGCTGCTCTGCCGGGACGAGAGCGGGCGGCGGGTCTTTCTCGAGTCGATCGGCGGCCCCCATGCGGGAGAGACCGTGCGCTATCGGGTGGTGCGGTCGGTGCGGTTCGGGTCCGACGGCCGGCGGGACGACACCGACGCGCCCGTCGCCCCCGGCGCGTAGCCGCGGGCCCGGCGCTCGGGTCGCGGTCCGGGCCCGACCACGACCCGGGCGCACCGACCTCTCTCGCGCGAGCACCGGATCCCGGCGGACGCAGGGCCCCAGACCAGGACCTCCGAGCCGAGCGGCCGTGACCGGTCCCGGGTCGAAGACGGGGAGCCCGTCCCGAACGGCGGGCGCCGTTTCTCCGCCGCCTCGGGGCCGGCCGTCGTGCGCGGAAAGCGCCCGTCCGGCCGCGCCTCACTCCGTCAGCAGGACATCCCCGCGCGAGAGGATCTCGGCGACCTCGGGGCGGAGGATCTCCATCGGAAGCTTCTCGCCCTTCGCGAGGGCGTTGCGGATGCGCGTCTGGCTCGTGTCGATGCGGCGCTCGGGCGCGTGCCCGCAGGTCTTCGTCGTCGCCATCCAGCCGCAGTCGCGGCAGAAGAACGTCTCCGCGAACTTGACCGGCCGGACATCGATCGGCAGCTCGTCGAAGATCCGCTGGCAGGCGAACGGCTCGTAGTACTTGCCGACCCCGGCTTGGTCGCGCCCGACGATGAAGAGGCCACAACCGAAGTTCTTGCGCACGATCGCGAGGAAGAGCGACCCGTTCGGACCCGCGTACCGCATGGTGATGCTGAGGCTCGCAAGCAGGACCCGGTCGCGGGGATAGTAGTGGTCGACGAGGACCCGGTACGCCTCGAGAATGACCTCGGGCTTGTAATCCCCCTTCTTGAGTCGACCGAGGACAGGGTGCAGGAGGAGCCCGTCCACGTCGTCCCGGTCGAGCGTGACGCGCTGGAGGTACTCGTGGGCGGTGTGGGGAACGTTCCGGGTCTGGTAGGCGGCGACGTTCTTCCACCCCCGCCGCGCGAACTCCTCCCGCATCTCCTTGGGAGAGAGCTCGAACGCCCCCGTCGGATGCTCGAGACGCCGGACCAGGTCGATCCGGCCGGCGAGCGCGGTCTCTCCGGCGGCGAGGAGGTCGGCGACGTTCGGATGCGCCGGGTCGCGAGTGAGGTAGGTCCGCTCCGCCACGTGGGTCGGGGAGTAGTGGAACTTCTCCTCGAGATGCAGGATCGCGAAGAGCTGGCCCTTCGCATCCGTGAGGCCCACCTCGTCGCCGGGCGAGATCTCGGAGATGACCCGCTCGTTCTCCCGGCCCGAGGGCGTCAGGAGGATCGGCATCGTCCAGGCGAGGTCGTTCGTCAGGCGACGACGCGTGAGCACCGACTCGAGCTCGGCCGAGCCCTGGAACCCCTCGAGCGGGCTGTACGCCCCGAGGCCGATCTTCTCGGCGTCGTAGATCTGATCGATGAAGGGGGTCAGCTTCGGAAGGTCCTTCGCCTCGCCGATCCGACGCGCTCGCTCCGCGGGCGAAAGCTCCCGGTCGACCAGATGTCCTCCGTGCGGTGCTGGGATCATAACTAGGCTCGACCCCCCGAGAAGCAGGGGGATTATATTCCCTCCTTCGGAACTTGGAGAACGGCGGACAATCGTCCAATTATCCCCGGACGACGCCGTGGGAGCCCAACCAAGACGATTTATTCTAGCCGGACGCATGGGCCCCTCCAACCATGCCGCCCGCGGTCGAACCGGAGCGACCGATCGATCCGAAGGAGTTCGACCGCCAGATGAACGCCAAAGTGCTGGAGTACGGCTCCCGCGAGGACGCCCCCTGCCCCCGCTGCGGCGAGTTGGGCTACCGGCGGGTCGCGGACTCCGAGATGGTCGCGCTCTTTGCCTGTCGACACTGCGGCTTCCAGCGCGAGGTCCTGCACGAGGAACGCGAGAACGCCCCGCCCCCCTTCCGTGAGTATCGCGAGGGGCGCGGATTCGCCGCGGCCGTCGAGGACGAAGGGAACGGAACGGGAGGCTCGGGACCCTGACGGCGGCCCGCACGGTGCGCCGCCCTCGACCCGATCGCGCCGGCCGCCCGCGGCTCGTGACACGGGGACGGCCGAAGGATTCGGCGGTGCCGATCGACCCCCTCGATGTCGCTATCCTGAACGCATTGCAGGTCGACGGCCGAGCCTCGCTGCGTCGGGTCGCCCGAACGGTGGGCGCGAGCGTGACCACGGTAAGCACCCGGGTACGCGGTCTCGAGAGGCTCGGGGTTCTCCAGGGGTTCGTTCCGCTGCTCAGCGTCCAACGGCTCGCCGCGATGGGGCGATCCCCCCACTGCGTCGCGCTGTTCGTTCGCCCCTCGAGCTCCGCGCGGGAAGGGATCGAGCGGGCGGCGCGCGCGGTGGCGAGGGAGCCCGCCGTCTGCTATCTCTTCCAGCTCGCCGGTACGAGCGAACTCCTCGCGCTCGCCTCGACGCGGTCGGAACGGGAGACCGCGGCGCTCGTTCGGTCCTTGCAAGACCTCACCCCCGTCGCGCGGGTGCGCACGATCCCGATCCATCGGGTCCACAAAGAGCGGCCGAACCACCCGGTGGGGCCGGCGCTCGCGGCCGTGCCGGAGCTGGGAGCATGACGGGATTTCCCGCGCGGAAGACCTCCCGGATTTTTACCCGTGCAAAGCCTTATCACGGGTCCTCCTTTTGGACGTTTGTCCAAACCGCCGAACCATGAGTATCGTTGCGAATTTGCCGCGGCGCACCCTCTCGCTGAGCGAGGAGGAGGCGGCCCGTCCGGTCGCGATGCACCTCACCGGGCGGCAGCGGCTCTCCTCGGAGGAGCGGACACTCTCCGAGAAGATCTTCGAAGAGTTCCGCTCCGACCCTCGACACCACGAGTTCGTCCTCGGCTGCCTCAATTGCGGCGAGTGCACGACCGGCTGTCCCGCGGCCCGCTTCTACGACTTCTCCCCCCGCGAAATGCTCCAGATCGCCGCGAACGGCGACGCGACGACGCTCTGGGATGCGATGCAGGAGAAGATCTGGGCTTGCTGTCAGTGCTACACCTGCAACATGCGCTGCCGGTTCGGCAACGACATCGCGGGGATCATCAGCGTCATGCGCGAGCTCTCTGTCTACCATGGCCTCGAAGCCACCCGACGGACGCTCGCTCCCTTCGGACGGTCGCTCACCCTACTCATGACTGTCGGGACGCAGGTCTCCTCCGACATGATCCAGCCCGACTTCTTCCGCGACTGGGGTCCGTTCGCGACCGGTTCCGACAAGGTCTGGCAGGTCGGCGCCGACGTCATGCGACGGGCCATCCCGACCGACGTCCTCCAAACGACCCGCTCGGCGTGGGAGGTCTCGGTCCAGACCTCGCTCGAGCTCTTCCGCATCTACGAGGAAACGGGCGTGCTCGACATGCTTCGGGGGCTCGACCCCGACCTCACCGAGATGCTCGTGGATATCATCGAGGAGCGGCGCGAGGAGTTCCAGGAGGCCCGGGAACGGTTCGCGGACGAGATCGCGGGGATGAAGGGGCCGGTGGCGACATTCCAGGGGTGAATTCGGTACTGATGCTGACCGCGAACGAGATCCGCAAGGTGGTCGCCGAGCGGACGGCCCACCAGAGGGGGACCGGCAAGAAGGTTGTGGACGTCCGCGAGGAGATGGAGCACCTCGAGGAGAAGGGGGAGATCATCATCCATCGGATCCGCGCGGTCAATCGACCGGTCGAGCTCCATACGCTCTTTGGTTGGACCAAGCAGATCCCGACCGACCGGCTCTGGCACCACAAGTCCTGCGGCCAGTGCGGCAACATCCCGGGCTATCCATCCTCGCTCCTCTGGTTGATGAACGAGACGGGCCGGACGTACCTCAACGAGCCGCACCAGACGTCGTGCACCGCGTGGAACTACCACGGGACGGCGACGTCGAACCCCGTCGCCCTCGCGGCGGTGGCGGCCCGGAACTTCCACCGGGCGTATGAGACGGACCACTTCCCGCTCATCCACTGCGGCACGAGCTACGGCGACTACAAGGAGATGCGAAAGCTCCTCGTCGAGAACGCGACCGTCCGCACGAAGGTCCGCGATGTGCTGCGGAAGATGGGCCGCGACCTGGTCATCCCCGAGGAGATCGTCCATTACTCCGAGTGGGTCCACGCGATGACCCCCGAGCTCGTGGCCCGGCAGAAGCTCCCGCTCAGCGGCGTGATCGCGACCGTTCACGAACCGTGCCATTACTACAAGATGGTCCCCGAGGACGCGGTCTACGACGAGGCCGTCTACTCCGGCCAGCGGCCCGCGGTTCCCTCCGGGATCCTCATGGCGCTGGGCGCCACCGTCGCGGACTACTCCACCTGGTACGACTGCTGCGGCTTCGGCTTCCGGCACATCCTGAGCGAGCGGGAGTTCAGCCGGTCGTTCGCGAACCTCCGGAAGATCCGCCCGATGATCGAGGAGGCGCACGCCGACGTGGCGATCACGAGCGACACCGGCTGCGTCACGACGCTCGACAAGAGCCAGTGGATCGGCAAGACCCACGGGCTCGAGTACATGCTCCCCGTCCTCTCCGATGTGCAGTTCGCCGCTCTCGCCCTCGGGGCCCATCCGTACAAGATCGCGCAGGTCCACTGGCACTCCTCCTCGGCGGAGCGGCTCATGACCAAGATGGGGATCGACTGGCAGGCCGCGAAGGCCGAGTTCCGCGAGTACCTGAAGGCGCTCCAGAGCGGCGCCCAGCCGGAACTGCTCCATCCCGCGCACGGGGAGATTGAGAAGTTCTTCGCGATCAACAAGGGACAGGTCCTTCCGGACGAGGCCGTGACCCCGGCGGCGCCGACCGCGACGTCGGGCGCGGGCCCGGGAGGGCGTTCGTAGTGAATCCGATCCTCGTCCTCGGAGCGGGACCGGCCGGACTGAGCGCGGCGAGCGAACTCGCGAGCCTCGGCGCCCCGACGATCCTGGTCGAGCGGGAGTCGTTCCTCGGCGGGAACCCCATCCGGTGGCACTACTCCCTGCTCGCCCCCGACCTCAAGCCGGCGGAGGAGGTCATCGGGGCCCTCGTGAAGAAGGTCCAGGCGGACGCGCGGATCGAGCGGCACCTCAGCACTACGCTCGAGAAGGCGGAGGTCGGAGCGAAGGGCTATCGTGTGACGCTCAAGACCGCCGACACCAGTGAGATCCGCGACGTCTCCGCGGTCGTTCTCGCCACCGGGTTCGACCACTTCGATTCTCGACGGAAGTACGAGTACGGGTACGGCCGGTTCCCGGATGTCATCGACTTCAAGGAGTTCGAGCTGATGTTGCACGAGAACAAGGTCGTCCGACCGTCGGACGGCAGGGTGCCCCAGCGGATCGCCTGGATCCTCTGCGTCGGCTCCCGGGACGTGCAGGTCGGCAATCCGTGGTGCTGCCGGCTCGGCTGCGCGGTCAGCATCAAGCAGGCGGTCGAGGTCCGGCAGAAGCACCCCGAGGTCGACGCCTACGTCTACTACATGGACATCCGGACCTACGGCCTCTGGGAGGACCTCTACTGGAAGTCGATGCAGGAGTATGGGGTCAAGTTCATCCGGGGGCGGATCGGGGCGGTCACCCCGGCCGAGGGCGGCGGCCGCCTCCTCGCCACCGGCGAGGACACCATTCTCAGCCGCCCGACCGAGGTCCCGTTCGACATGATCGTGCTCGCGAGCGGCATGGAACCGAGCGCGGGGACCAAGCAGGTGGCGGCGCTCTTCGGTGTGCCGGTCGGGCCAGAAGGGTTCCTCACTCCGCAGCTCACGGACCTCAACCCCGTCGACTCGGGGCTTCCCGGGCTGTTCCTTGCCGGAGCCGCGACCGGTCCGAAGGCGATCCCCGACGCGGTGACGGAGGGAATGGGCGCCGCGCTCCGGGCGTTCCAGTATGCTCGGAGCTGAGAAGCCGATGGCGGCGACCGGCCTCGGCGCGGAAGCGCCCCGGGTCGCCCGTGCGTTCCAGGAACGAGTGCTCGCCTGCGGAGTCGAGCCGGTGAACCGGCTCGAGGCCGCGGTCGAGGCCAAGCTCGCCGAGATCCGGTCGATGGAGGAGGCGCCCGCGGCCGACTTCGCCGCGGCGCAGGACCACCTCTTGGAAGCCGTGGTCGCAAGCCGTCCCTATCGCCCGGAGCTGCGGACCGCGCTCGACGCGGCCAGGATCCGTGGGATCCTACGGGAGGCCCGGGCGGGCCACCTTGGTCCCGCCGATCTCCCCGGGGTCGCGGAGCGACTCTCGGCCGGTCCCCAGGACATCCGCATCGATCTCGC
>JAKACD010000061.1 GCA_021821785.1 Thermoplasmata archaeon | reverse complement strand
CCCCGGGGCGGCGGTGAACTTCGGAAAGCAGGGCGAACGGTGGCTCGGCTCGATCACGGCGGCCGAGCTCGCGGAGCACCTCCGTCGGGGCGAGTTCGGGACCGGCAGCATGGGCCCGAAGGTGGATGCCGGCCTCGAGTTCCTACGGGGCGGTGGACGCCGGTTCCTGATCACCGACATCCCGTCCCTCGCCCGCGCGGTGGCCGGCGAGGCCGGCACGCGGGTCACTTCGACCTAGGGCCGGTCGTCGTCCGCGCGTCGGACGATCCGGTCGAGGCCGCTCCCGTACTGGAGAGCGCGCTTCGGTCGGGCCGCGAGCTCGTCGGGTAGTCCACGGTGGCGGGCCCAGGCCCGGAAGAACGCCTTCGCCTCGCCTCCCGGCATCCGCTCCCGGAGAGGAATGCTCCGGGCGGCCCCCACGAACGCCGGGTCAAGGAACGGAGCGATCAGCTCGGAGCCGAACCGGGCGGCGATGCGAACGGAACGGGGCCAATCGTCGTTCCGGAGCCGGCGGAGGTCCGCCTCGGCGCGCTCGGCCGCCGCGTCCTCCGAGAGCCCCCGAAAGTGCGCGTAGCCGAGGAACAGCTCGTCGATCCCCTGCCCGCAGAGGAGGTGGCCGGCGCGGGCCGTCTGCACCGCGACCGCGAAGCTCGCGAGCACCGTGCGGGCCACTCCCGCGAGGTCGACCAGATCGGGCGCCGCCTTTCGGACGATCGATCGGACCTCCGCCGGCTCGACAACCGTTCCGCTCCATGGGAGCCCGATCCGCTCCGCGCCCGACCGGGCCGCATCAAGATCGGCGCTCCCCCGTACCCCCACGGTGTGGAGCACGAGGCCGGGCCGGTCGCGGAGCTCCCACGCGAGCAGCGAGGAATCGACGCCGCCCGAGTAGAGCAACCCGACCGGTTCCGAGCGGGCGCGCACGGGCCCGAGCGCAACCTCCCACGCGGCGTCGAGGCGCGCGAACCCCGGGTCACCGCCACGGACGGACGTACTCTCCCCCTCTCGAGACACCTAACACCGGAACAGCATCAACGCTTTTCATCGGTCGGGGCTAGGGTGCGGTCGTGTCGAAAGGCTCGGGGTCCCCACGACGGGCGCTGTTCGTCGACCGGGATGGGACGCTCAACCCGGACCTTCACTATCTCAAGGAGGCCGAGCGCCTCGAGCTCTGCCGCGGAGTCGGGCGCGGGCTCAAGCTCGCCCACGACCACGGCTACCTCATCCTCTGCGTGACGAACCAATCCGGGATCGAGCGCGGGTACTACACCGCCGAGGAGGTGGAACGGATCCACGGACGGTTGAACGAGCTCCTGCGCCCGTTCCAGGTCCAGGTCGACCAGTTCTACTACTGCCCGCATATCCCCGAGAGCGGCTGTGCCTGCCGCAAACCGGGCGTCGGGCTGTTCGAGCGGGCCCACGCCGATTGGAACGTCGCGTTCGCGACGAGCGCCATGGTCGGCGATCGCTCCCTCGACATCGTCGCCGCCCGCCGGCTCGGCCTCGTGACGGCGTTCGTCACGCCGTGCGGGCGACCCTCCGACGGGGTGGCCGAGCTGCGCCGCGAGGGGCTCGTCGCCGATATCGAGACCGACCGCTTCGAGGCGGCGGTGTTGCGGATCCTGGCCCTCGGCTGACCCGGCGGGGGCGCGGCCCTCCGCCGAACCTTGGGAAGCCGTTAAGACCCATCGCCCGTCGCAGCGCGGGGGACAACGCCGTGCTCTCTCTGGTCCCGGCGGTTATCGGGATCGTCGCGACCGCGATCCTCGCCGCCGGGGCGGTCTACGCCCGCGCCCTGACGCCGGCCGCTGGCGCGGTCGCCACGCTCTTCGGGGCGATCATCGTCGTGTTCATCGGGTTCCCCTATCTCGCGCTCCTGATCCTGTTCGTCGCGGCGAGCTCCCTCGCGACCCGCTATCGTTTCGAAGAGAAGCGCCAGCAGAAGCTCCAGGAAGGGGCGTCAGGAGAGCGGGGCGTCTCGAACGTCCTCGCGCACATCCTCCTGCCCACGGCGATCGCGATCCCCGGCGGGCTCAATCCCCCGCTCCTCCCGCCCGCGACCGTGTCGATCATCTTCACCGCCGCGCTCGCGTTCGGGGCCTCCGACACCTTCGCGAGCGAGTTCGGCGTCCTCGCGGGCAAGGCGCGGAGCATCCTGACCTTCCGCGAGGTCCCGCCGGGAACGAACGGGGGCATCTCCGCCCTCGGCCAAGCGTTCGCCTTCGCGGGCGCCGCGCTCACCGGCGTGATCGGCGCCGGATTGCTCGATCTGTTCGGGGACCCGCCGCTCGACAGCCCGATCTTCCTGGTGATCGTCGTGGTCGCCGGGTTCCTTGCCTGCCAGATCGATTCGGTGCTCGGGGAGACGCTCGAGAACCGGGGCTACCTCACGAAGGGGAGCACGAACTTCTTCGGCATGCTCTCCGCGGTCGCGATCGGGGTCGGTCTCCTTGCGGCGACCGGAGGACCCCTATGACCCGGGGGCGGTCGAACGAGCTCCCGGGGAGCGTCGTGCTCCTCTCGGGGGGAATGGACTCCGCGACCTGCCTCGCCCTGGCGGCCCGCGACCGACCGCCCGTCCACGCCGTGACCGTGCTCTACGGGCAGCGGCATGAGCGGGAGATCGCCTCCGCCCGCGCGCTCGCCCGGCGCTTCGGTGCCGCGGAGCACGTGGTCCTGCGCCTGCCGATCGGCGGTCTCCTGCCGTCCGCCCTCACACGGGCCGAGATCCCGATCCCGCACCGGGCCGCAGCGCGGGGTCGGATCCCCACGACGTACGTCCCCGCGCGGAACACGATCCTGCTCTCGATCGCGCTCGGCTATGCGGAGAGCCACGGGCTCGGGGCGATCTACCTCGGGGCCAACGCGATCGATTACTCGGGCTATCCCGATTGCCGTCCGGAGTACCTGCGGGCGTTCGAGCGTCTCGCCGGCCTCGCCACCCGCGCCGCGGTCGAGCGCGGGGAGCGGATCCGCATCCTCGCCCCGCTGCTCCGACGCTCCAAGGCCGACATCGTTCGGCTGGGGGAGAAGCTCGGCGTGCCGTGGGGGCTCACCTGGAGCTGCTACGAAGGCGGGCGGACGCCGTGCGGCCGCTGCGCCTCCTGCCGACTTCGGCGGAAAGGGTTCCGGGACGCTGGAGTCGTCGACGGCGGCGTCCCGACCGTCTCCTCGCGTCCCCGGCTTAGGCCATCGGGGTCACCGGCGAGGCGCAGGCGGAGCAGCGCTTCGCGGCGAGCGGGATCTGGGTAAGGCATTCGGGGCAGGCCCGCGTCGTCGGCGCCGCGGCGGGTGTCGCCTTCTTGGCCGCCTGGCGGTCCATGTACCGCTGGTACGGCAGCGCGATCAGGAAGAAGACGACCAGCGTGATGATCAGGAAGGAGATCAGCTGGTTGAGGAACAGTCCCTGGGAGAACGTGCTCCCGTTCAGCTTAAAGGTCCACTGGCTGAAATCGACGTGCCCCGCCACCCCGATCAGCGGGTTGAATAAGTCCGTGACCAGGGCGGTGATGAGCGCGTTGAACGCCGCGCCCATCATGAACGCCACGGCCAGCGTGATCAGGTCCCCTCGTCGGATGAACTTCCCAAAGTCCTCTCGGACACTCGCCATAGCCTCGCCCTCGCGGGCGGAGCAATTCTGGACCTATTAGGAGATTCCGTCTCGGGCAGATTTCACATCGTCGCGAGCCGTTCGAGGCCGAGGAGGTCGAGGGCGTTCCCGAGGGTCTGCCGGACCGCCGCGACGAGGGCGATGCGGCTCTCCCGCTCGACCCCGCTGTTCAGCACCGGGACCGCATGGTAGAACCGGTTGAACTGGTCCGCGAGGTCGTGGGCGTACCCCGCGATCGTGTGCACATGGGCGGTGCGGGCCGCGTAGGCGACCGCCGCGGGGAACCGCGCGAGGACGCGCACGAGCGCCGCCTCGTCCGGATGAGAGAGGAGCGCAGGATCGAACGGGTACGGGGGAGCGTCCGCCCCTCCCTTGCGGAGGACGCTCGAAGCCCGGGCATACGAGTACTGGACGAACGGGCCGCTGCGGCCCTCGAAGGAGAGGGCGTCCTCCCACCGGAAGACGACCGGTTTCTCGGGCGCGACGCGCACGATGTGGTACCGGATCGCGCCGGCGGCGACCGCCTCGGCGATCCGACCGACGTCCGCCTCGGCAAGGTCCTCACGGCGGAGGAGGACCTCTTTGCGGGCCCGGGCCACGGCCTCCTCGAGGAGCTGGTCGAGCCATACCGCAGAGCCACCCCGCGTCGACATCCGGCCTCCCTCGGGCACGGTGATGTCCTGGTAGATGACGAACGACGGGCGGCGGCTCTCGCCGACCTCGGCGAGGAGGGCCTCGAGCGTCCGCGCGTGGAGCCGATGGTCCTGGCCGAGGACGTCGATGACGCGGTCGAACCGCGAGAACTTCTCGAGGTGGTAGGCGATGTCGCGGGTGACGTAGAGGCTCGTCCCGTTCCCCCGCTGGACCACCACGTGGGTCGACTCTTTCGGCAGCCCGTAGCTCGCCGTGTCGATCGCGAGCGCGCCGTTCTCCTCCCGGACCGCGTGGGGCGATTTCCCGAGCCGCTCGAGCACCTGGTCGACCGCGCCGCTGCGAACGAAGTCCGACTCCCAGACGAGCTCGTCGAAGAAGATCCCGAGCCGGCCGAGCGAGGCGAGCATCCCGTCCAGGATCTCCTGGGCGAGCGCCCGGTGGCGCTCGGGCGGATGGCCGGTCTCGAGCGCCTGAACGAGGGCGGCGACCTCGTCTCGGGCCTCCGGGTTCTCCTTCAGGTACGCGCTCACCGCCGGGTACGGCCGACCCCGGTGCCGGTCGGGCTTTTCGCCGGGGGTCTCCTCCCCGTCCACGGCCCGGCGGATCGACTCTGGCCACTCCGCGCGGGGCTTCGACCAGATCCAGGTGATCATGGCGGCCTGGCGGCCCATGTCGTCGAGGTAGTACTGCGTGGTCACCGGCACGCCCGAGGCGCGGAGGGCGCGGGCCAGGGTGTCCCCGATGATCGCATTGCGCACCCGGCCGATGTGGAACGGTCCGGTCGGGTTCGCGCTCGTGTGCTCGACGCAGGCGCTCACGGAGCTCTTCGGCCCTTCGCCGTACGCCCCTCCTCGGGAGAGCACGAGCGAGAGCGTCGCGCGGGCGAGCTCGGCGTTGTCGGCCCGGAGGTTCACGTAGGCGCCGCGGGCGGTGACGCTCGCGATCCCCGGAGTCGGTGGGAAGGCGGCCGCCAGGGCGCCTGCGAGCTCGTCCGGCTTCCGCCCCGCGGCCTGCGCGGCCCGGAACGCCGGGAACGCGATATCGCCCTCGGCGCCTCCCTCGAGGTTGAGCTGGTCCCGGATCGTTGCCGCGGTGAGCCCGACCCCGACCGCGGTCGCGGCATGGACCAGCCCCGCGACGACCGCATCGAGAAGCGGCGCCCAGGGGTCGTGGGCCGAGTCCGACGGGGTCTCCTGGCTCGCGCTCACGACCGATTCCGTCCGAGAAGCTCTTGAACGGCGCCGATATCTTAACGCTTCCAGATGGCGACGCTGCTGCTGATTCGGTACGGCGAACTGGCGCTCAAGTCCCCGCCGGTACGTCGGGAGTTCGAGCGCTCGCTCCGCCACAACATCCTCGAGCAGTTCCTCGAGGGGGGGATCACCGGGCGTCTTCGCTCCGACGCGGGGCATCTGTACGCCGAGGTCGACGCGGGCGACCCCGCCCTGCGGGCGCTGCGCCGGGTCTTCGGCGTGACCTCCGTGAGCGAGGTCTTCGAGGTCCCGACCGATCGCGCGGCGATCCGGGACCGTCTTCTCGAGCTCGCCGAGCCGCGGCTGCGGCCCAAGAGCCGGTTCGCCGTGCGGGCCCGCCGGACCGGCCAGCATCCGTTCACGAGCCAGGAGCTCGCGCGAGACCTGGGCGGGGACGTGCTCGAGCGGTATGCCGACCGGGAGCTCGCGGTCGATCTCGAGCATCCCGAGGTCGAGCTCTTCGTCGAGGTGCGCGGGCCGCGGACCTACCTCTACTTCGACCGAGCGACCGGTCCGGGCGGTCTCCCGCTCGGTGTGGCAGGGCGTCTCGTGGCGCTCATCGATGGTCCGCGCGGCGCGCTCGGGGCGTACCTGATGATGAAGCGCGGGTGCCGCGTCCTGTTGGTGGCCGTTCCCTCCGGGGAGCCGTACGCGCGGGAGGTCCTCCGCCGCTTCGACCCGAAGGCGGAGGTGGTCGTGGTCCCGCCCGACCCCACCGCATGGAGCGCGGCGCTGGAGGCGGCGGTCGACCGTACGCACGCGGACGGGGTCGTGCTCCCGCTCGATGTCGACGGCTATCCGGCGGCGCGCGAGCGGTGGGGCGAACGGGTCATCTTTTCCCCGACGGTCGGCTTTACGGATGCGGAGGTGGACGAGCGATGGCGGAACGTGACCGCCCTCACGGCGTGACCCAGCGGCGACTCGAGCTCGAGCCGCCCCCGTTGCCGGAGCCTCCGCCGCCCGAGGCACCCGAACCGACCCCGACGGCTCCCCCGCCTCCGATCCCCCGGGAACCGTCGGACGGGGAGCTCCGAGCGCGCCAGCTGCGGTGGTTCAAGGAACGGGCGCGGTTCGAGTCGCACGAACGCGCGCTCGCTGCCGAACGAGAGGGGAAATAGCAGGACTCGGCTGGGGAGGAGAGTGTCGGTCCCTCCTTCCCGGACCCTGCAGGCCCTGGTCGACACCTTCCTGCCGTCGTCCCCGGGCACGGACGGGGGACGCTCCTACCCTTCGGGCAGTGAGGTTGGAACTGACCGGGCCGTGGCCGAGCTCGTCGCGGGGCTCGGCGAGGCTCACCGACGGGAGTTCGCTTCGCTCCTGCGCGCCGTCGACAGCCCCTTCACAAACCTCGTGCTGACCGGTCGCCCCGTTCGGTTCAGCGACCTCGACCCTCCGGCCCGGGAACGGTACCTCCAGGGATGGTCGACGAGCCGCCTCGCGCTGAAGCGAAAGGGGTTCCAGGCGGCGAAGCGGCTCGCGAGCGCCCTGTACTACTCCGGGCCGACCGCGGGGGACGGGCACCCGCTCTGGGATCGGATCCA
>JAKACD010000060.1 GCA_021821785.1 Thermoplasmata archaeon | reverse complement strand
AGCTCGCTCCGGTGCTGGACGAACTGTTCCGCCTCGACCCGACGAGCACCGAGGTCGCGGTCGAACGGGGGAACCTCTACCTGGGGCTCGCCTACGACCGGCCCGAAGGGTCGGCCGAGCGGGATGCCGCGGCCCGGACGGCGCTCGTCTCCTACGAGCGGGCGTCGAGCCACCCGGGAGCCCGCGGGGTCGCGCAGCTCGGCCTCGCGCGCGCGTCCCGGATCATCGGCGACCATGACCGCGCGGTTCGGGCCTACCAGATGTTCCTCTCCGAGGAGGATCACGAGATCCGCCACGACATCCGTAAGGAGCTCGGCCACGCCCTCCGGGAGACCGGGCGCTACACCGAGGCGTGCGATGCCTACCTCCGCGCGCTCTCGGGCGGCCTCGAGGATCCGGACCTGCTCTGGGGCACCGTCGAGGTGCTCGCGCAGCTGAACCAGGACGCGCGCGCCCTCCAGCTCCTCCAGCACCTCTTGCGCCAGGACCCCACGAACCCGCTCTACCTGCGCAAGAAGGGCCAGCTACTGCTCAAGACCGGACGGCGGTCGGAGGCCCTTTCGGCGCTGCAGCAGGCGGTCCAGGGGGCGAACGGCGACCCCCACTCCTACTTCGAGGTCGCCGAGGCGCTCCGCGCCCAGGGCGCGTACGTCGACGCGATCGCCTACTATCGGCAGGGCCTCGAGCTCGAGCCGAAGAACCGCTACGGTCGGCTCGCGCTGGCGGAGACGCTCCAGCTCGCCGGGCAGTACTCCGAGGTCGTCGACCTGGTCGACCCGTTGCTGACCGAGGACCCGAACGACCTCGCCGCGTGGAAGGTCCGGGGCGACGCGCTCCGCGCGCTCGGCCGACCGGCCGAGGTCCAGTACTCGCTGCGGGCGATCCTCCTCCTGGAACCGGACAATGGGCCGGCGCTCCTCGAGAAGTACCGGCTCCACCGCGAAGCGAACGAAACCCAGGACGCGTTCGAAACCCTGACCCATCTTCTCTCGACCAGCGCTCCGGAAGCCCAGGACGCGACGCTCCATCTCGAGCGCGGGGACCTCGCCGCGTCGCTCGGGCTCACCGACGAGGCGAACCAGTCGTATGAGAAGGCGGCCCAGATCGACCCGATCTACGGCGTGGAGATCGCGATTCGGCGCGCCCGGCTGCGGCTCACCGCCGGCCGCCCGGACCTCGCGCTCGAAGTGCTCGACGAGGGCTTGAAGTCGCATCCCGAAGGGGCCCCGCCGAACCTCGGGGCGCTCCTCCTGCGCGCCGAGATCCTCGAGGCGCTCGAGCGGCCGAGCGAAGCCCGCGCGGTCTACGAGGAGGTCCGGCATCGCGAACCGCGCTCCCCGGTCGCCGTCGCCGGGATCGCCCGCTCGATGCTCTCCGAGGGGAAGCATGCCGAGACCGTCGAGTTCCTGCGGGGAGTGATCCCGCAGCTCCCGCCGCCCGAGGCTCTCTACCTCCTGCTCATCGAGGCGGAGAGCGGGCTCGGCCATCTCGACCTCGCCGAGGAGGTCGGCCGCAAGGCGGTCGAAGTCCTGCCGAAGAGCGTTCCGCTCTGGGTCCGGCTCGGGGAGGTCGGCGTGGCGCGTCAGGCGTGGTCCGACGCGGCGAACGCGCTGGCCCATGCGCTGACCCTCGCTCCCGCGAACATCGAGGTGCTGCTCCGAGCGGGGTTCGTCGCCGAGCGCCTCGAGCACCCGAACGAGGCCCTCTCGTTCTACGAGCGGGCGACCGACGCCGACCCGTCGAACAAGCAGGCCTGGACGAGCCGGGGGCTCGCGCTGATCGCGACCGGACGGCCGACCGAGGCGGTCCCCGCGTTCGACCGAGCGCTCGCGCTCGACTCCGATTTCGCTCCGGCGAAGGACGGGAAGAAGGTCGCGATCCAGAAGACCCGGGACGTCGAGCTCCAGCGCTTCGGACGAGAGGCGCTCCTCCTCGAAGCCCGGCTGAACCGCACGGTCGCGAAGAACGACCTCTTCGTGACGCTGCACGTCCCGTACGAGTTCCTCGAGCCGGTGCTCACGGCGATCAGCCGGACCCCGAAGGTCGACCTCGAGCGGCTCGACGCCACCGAGGTCCGGGACCTCGAGAACGCCACGTACCATCTGATCACGTCCGCGCTCGACCGCCGCCCGCCCGGCATCGAGCGGCGCGGGTTCACGCTCGCGGACGTGGCCGTGCTCGCCCCGCCGGCGTACGGCCTCGACCAGATCCAACGGCTCTTCGGCTACCTCAAGGCCGTCCTCGAGGCCGACCTGCGCCCCGAGAACCTTTCCCTGACCCCGGACGTCGAGGAGCTCGCCCGCCAGGCGCTCGTCCTCCCGCCGGAACAACGGACGCTGTTCCAGATCGTGAAGAACCTACGCGTGGGAATCTACAAGGCCCGTCTGATCAAGGTCGTCGAGGCGGCCGGGTCGGCGGTCCATGCGCCGCTCCCGTCCCTGGACCTCGGAGCCTACTCGCCCGAGTTCCGCACGGGAGAGGGTGGCGAGGAGGAGGCCCCCGCGGGCGAACAGTACTTTGCTCCCGAGGCGGCCGCCGGGTCGGGGGCCGTCGCGGCCGGTGCGGCGGCCGTGCCCGAGGTCGGCGCCGCCGATTGGACCGCGGCCCCTGCCGCTTCCCCGGCCCCCCGACCGGCCGCGCCGGCGGGTCGCCCGGCTTCCCCGACCGGCTCCGGTCCCGTGGCCCGGTGCGTCGGATGCGGCGGGATCGCTTCGGTGCTCCACGCCTGCTCCGCGCCCTTGTGCCAGCATTGCATCGGCCAGTTCCCGAACTGCCCCAAGTGCGGAGAGCCCGTTACGACGGAGTCGACGCGCGCTGTCGAGGGGGTCGTCGTCCAGGCGGTACCGCACCCCGCGGTCGCTCACCACACTGCCTCCGCGAAGCCGTCGGGAACGATGGCCGGCCTCAAGGGCGTCTTCGGCCGCTCGAAGACGGCCGCCAAGCCCGAACCGGCCGCATCGAAGCCCGCGCCCGCACGGGCCGAGCATCCCGCCAAGCCCCCGCACGTCCCCCCGGAGAAGGGCCACCCGGCAGCCCCGCCACCTACCTCTCCGCCTCCCCGGCAGGAGCCCGCTCCGGTCCCGCGCAAGGAGGCATCGGCCGCGCCGGCCGCTCCGGCACCGGAGACCAAGCCCGCGCCGGCCCGGACCCCGGCCGAACCCCCCGCGCCACCGACCAGCCCTCCCCGTCGGCGCGAGAAGCGGGATGACGAGCCGCGGCTGTAGCCGGGGTCCCGCTCTGCCTACCCTCTTATACTGGTCCGGACCTTTTCCGTCGAGGTCGAACCATGAGCGCGTCCTCCCCGGTCCTCACTCCGGTCCGCGACAAGTGGAGCCCTTGGGTCCTGACCGGTCTGTTCCTGGTCGTGGCCGTCCTGGTCTTCGCCGGCATCTATCTCTCCCTGCCCGGGTCGGCGCATTTCTTGGCGCTGATCGGGATCGGGATCCTCTCGCTCGTCTTCGCCCTCGGCTCCTACCTCATGGAAGCGATGAGCCGGGAACCGACCGCCCAGCGCTCGCTGGCCTGGGGGTTCTTCGGAATGGGGTTCGCGGTCCTCCTGCTCACGGTCGGCCTCGGTCCGACGTACGGGGTCCTCGGGGTCGTGGCGGCGGTCTGGTCCCTCGCGATCGTCGTCGCGGTGCTCGTGGTCACGGTGGGGCTGATCGCCTGGCGGGGCCGGGCCGTCCGCGCGACCCAGAACCAGCAGGTCTCCCGCGCCGAGTGGCGCCAGGAGCCCGCTCCGTCCGCCTTCTCCTACTCGACGGCGAACTCGCCGAGCGTTCCGTCGACCGCCCCCCCACCGCCCCCGCCCGCGGGCGGCAACCCGCCGGGGAGGTCGTGAGATGGCCGCACCGGCCCCCGGCGCGACGTGCCCGAAGTGCGGCAGCGTGGCGCCCGCCGGCGCGCGCTTCTGCAACGTCTGCGGCTCCTCCCTGACGGTCCAGGGTGGGAGCTCCACGGGCACGCTCCCCGCGCCGTCCTCCGGCGCCCCGCCGGTGGATCTGCGGCAAAAGGTCGACAATGACCGGGGCTTCCTGAAGCGCCTCCAGCTGCTCGTCCCGGGGTTCCGGGGATATCGTCAGGGGGAGGACATCCGGGAGGCGGACGCCTTCCTCCGCATCCAGGTCGCCGACAAGATCAAGAACGCGAGGACGACCGTCGAGAACTCCCGCGCGGCCCTCGCGAACGCCAACCAGTTCCAGGTCCTGAACGACCTCTCGCCCCTGATCGCGAACCTCTGGCAGCTCGAGGGCGAGGTCCGCCACGCGGAGCAGGGGTACACGGGGATCTCGCCGGCGGTCCGGATCAATCCGCAGCAGCTCGACCGGCTCTACGAGTACGACTACGGGTTCGCAGAGGCGGCCGACCAGTTGAACCAGACCCTGACGTCCCTGCCCACCCTCTTGATGGGCGGCGACGCGACGCAGTCTCCCACGGTCGTCGCCACCGCGCGCAGCCAGGTGAACCAGCTCCAGCAGGCGTTCAAGGCCCGCATCCAGATGATCGAGGGGATCCGCATCTCCTAAGTCCGCACGCAAGGAAGAGGAAAGAACCATGGTCACGAACAACCCCGTACCGGCGAAGGGCGGCAGCCTCATCGGCGCCACGACGATCAACTGGGAGGACGCGTACAAGGGCAACAACGTCATGTGGCGGGTCCCCCGGAACATCCGCTGGGGCGACAATGTCGTCGTCCGCGAGGACGAGGCGGCGGTCTTCTACCGGGACGGAAAGGTCCTCGCCTACCTCGATAAGCCCGACCGGTACGCTCTGACGAGCATGAACGCCCGCCTCGTGGGCGGGTTGATCCAGGCGCTCTCGGGCGTCCGCCAGGAAGCGGAGGTGTACTACCTCCAGCGGCGGATCTTCGATGGGAAGTTCGGCAGCGCGGAGCCGTACGTCTTCCGGGACCCGGACTTCGGCCTCGTCTCGCTCCGGGTCTTCGGCAGCTACCGGTGGCGCGTCGGTGCTCCGGACAATTTCATCAATCAGTTCGTCGGAACGTTCGGCGCGGCGACGCACGCGGACGTCGAGTCCCGCTTGCGCGACCAGATGGTGCTCCTCGTCTACAACACGCTCGGCAAGCTGAAGGACCAGGGCACGCGGGTCACCGACCTCGCGACCCAGCTCACGACGATCGAGCAGGCGGTCCTCGGGTTCGCCCCGCAGCACTTCGGACCGCTCGGGATCGAGATCAACCAGCTCCAGGGGATCTCGATCAACCTCCCCGACGAGGTCCAGAAGGCCGTCAACACGCGGTCCGAGATGGGCGTCCTCGGCGTGAACTACATGCAGTACCAGGCGGGCCAGGCGATGACCACCGCCGCCGCGAACCCCACGGGGGCCGCCGGCGCGTTCGCGGGGGCCGGGGTCGGCCTCGGGGCCGGCATGGGGATGGGCTACGGGATGGCGGGCCAGATGCAGGGGATGTACGGTCCCGGGCCGGGCCAACCGTGCCCGAAATGCGGGACCCTCGTGCAGCCCGGTGTCCGCTTCTGCCCCCAGTGCGGGAACTCCATGGTCCCGGCCGCCCCGGCGGCGGGCGGGCCTCCGTGCCCGAAGTGCGGCCAGCCGACCGCGCCCGGTGCCAAGTTCTGTCCGAACTGCGGCGCCACGATCGCGCCCCCGGCTCCGGCGGCTCCGCGCAAGTGCCCGAAATGCTCGGCCGATGTCGCGGGTGCGGGGAAGTTCTGCCCGAACTGCGGGGCTCCGCTCGGTTAGGTCGCCCCCGAAGCAACCGGCCTCGAACCAAAGGGGAGGAGAAGCACGATGTTCTGCGCAAAGTGTGGGACCCAGCTGCCGGACGACGCGGTGTTCTGCTCGAAGTGCGGCCACCCGACCGGGGCCGGTGCGGGGGCTCCCGCGGGCGCTCCAGCGGCCGCACCGGCGACGGCACCCCCTGCGGGCGACACGGGCACCCAGGAGCTCAAATGCCCGTCCTGCGGCGCGCCGATCCATCCGACGTTCGGCGAGACCGTCATCACCTGCGACTACTGCGGCGGCTCCGTCACGCTCGGAGGGCAGGGCTGGAAGGAGATCAACAAGCACACGATGCTCCCGCTCAAGGTCACGGACCCCGCGGCGGCCCTCAAGGTCGTCCACGCCTCGGTCGACGAGGGGTTCTTCCACCGCCATGACTTCGAGCAGTCGAAGGTGGACGAGGGCAAGCTCTCCTACGTGCCGTTCTGGGTCCTTCCCGCGTCGGCCTCCACGACGTTCCAGTACCAGGCCGTGGCCGCGAGCGTCGCAGGGACGGTCGGCACGATCGCGGCGGCCGAAGTGCTCGGCAGCGCGCTCGGCGGCGGGCGGCGAGGCGGGTTCATGCCGATCCCGATCCTCGCAGGCCCGGTCGTCAACCCGACCCGCTCGGAGACGATCTCGGGCCAGTACGAGTACCCGGTCATCGCCGTGAAGGCGATGGGCGCCTACCAGCCGCGGGAGTACCAGTTCGGACTCACCGACCGGACGTTCTTCGACAAGAAGTCGATCCCCGAGGGGACCCCGGTCCTCAACGGCGACCTCTCCGAGGACGCGGCGAAGGGCGCGGCCCGCGCCTACGTGCAGACCCTCCAGTCGGAGGAGGCGCACAAGAAGCACAGCATGGTGTCCAATCTCAACTGCCAGGTGACGATCTCCGACGGGGAGCTCCTCCACGTTCCGATCTGGTTGTTCCAGCTGGAGCGCAAGGGCACCCGCCAGACGATCGTCGTGGACGGACATGCCGGCCGCGTCATCCGCACCGTGTGACGAGGCGGACCCGCGCGTCGAAGCCTTAAGACCCCACCCGCGCTCCCGCCGCCGAATGGCGGGACCCGCCCGGCCGAAGCGCTTCGCCATCGCGTCGGTCATCCTGGTGGCCGTTCTTCTCTTCGGGGCGGCGCCCTTCGCGTCCGTTTCCGCCGGCCACGGATCGCTCGCGGCGGGGCTCTCCTTCTCCGCAGGGGCCCGTCCGGTCCCTCCGTCCTTGGCGAGGGCACCCGCCCCGAGCGTGCCCCTATCGGGAGCGGGCGTCTCGTCGATTTCCGCGGCGGTTGCGGGCTCCGTCTTCCGCACGGTGTTTCCGAACTACAACGCCACCCTTCCGGGCAACTTCCCCGGGACCGTCGATGGCTGGCAGATAGGATCGCCGGCGTACGTCCCTTCCACGCAGGAGCTCTGGCTTC
>JAKACD010000013.1 GCA_021821785.1 Thermoplasmata archaeon | reverse complement strand
GCCGGTTATTTAGCTTCCGTGACCGAGTCGCAGCGTCGCACGCCCTCGGCGAAGGTTTAAGATGCGCCGGCGGGCGGCGGCGACCCCTCGGATGGGCCCCCGTCCGGGGTCCGCGGTCGGGTCGCCCGCTGCCGGGCTTCGGCCGAGAGCCGTCGGACGATCCGCCGCATCGCCTTCTCCCGTCGGGCCTCGGCCTTCTGATACGCGACATCGCGGGTAGCGCGGGTGAGCAGCACGACGACCCGGCCGAGCGAGCTGCGGCCGGTGCGTCCCCGTCGCTGGATCGCG
Source organism: Thermoplasmata archaeon (assembly GCA_021821785.1). Taxonomy (GTDB): domain Archaea; phylum Thermoplasmatota; class Thermoplasmata; order Lutacidiplasmatales; family UBA184; genus Lutacidiplasma. The sequence continues at coordinate 34,345 of JAKACD010000013.1, read as the reverse complement.
CGGATCTCGCTCGGCACGGACTCGAAGAAGACGACAAGGTCCACGTCGGGGACGTCAAGCCCCTCCTCCGCGACGCTGCTCGCGACCAGGAGCGGAAAGCGGCCCTGCCGGAACCCGTCGAGCACCCGCGCCTGTTCCTTCTGGCTCATTCCCTTGTCCTTGGAGTCCCGGGTTGCCTGACCGACGAATCGGCCCACGCTCCATTCCTGGAGCTCGAGCGCCTCCTGGATCGTCTGGATCGTGTCCCGGTACTGGGCGAAGATGAGGATGCGGCAGGGGTGGTCCCGAGGGGCGGCGAGGGTCTCCCGGACGAGCTCGACGAGCGCGTCAAGCTTCGGGTGGGACGGCTCGCGGGTCGTGCGGAGGAACTCGACGGCCTCGCGACGGGCGGCCACGACCTCCGGGAGCTTGAGGACCGCGAGATCCCCTCGGCTCGGCTTCTCCTTCGCCTCGAGGCGGTCGAAGTACTGGAGGAACGGAGCGAGGCCCTGGGTCTCGAGGCGCTCCTGGGCATGGTGCAGGTGCAGGAGCACGAGCTGATGGAACAGGGGACCGAACCGGCGCACCATCGGCCCGGGCCGCGCGAAGATCTCGGCCCGTAGCGCGATGAGGTCCTTGACGGAGAGCGAGGCGATCGGCTTCTTCCTGAGGAAGCCGAGCTTCTGGAGCTTCCGGGCGGTCGCGCGGGAGGCTTCCCCGACGAGGTCACGGATGTGCGCGGTCGCCGGCGGGAGGTCGACCCACCGGTAGTCGACCTCGATCGGCTGGACATGCTCCCGGACCCCCTCGTCCTCCCGGGTCCGGGCTTCGATCCGCCGAACCCCGAGCGCGGTCACGACCTCCTCGATCCGCTCGTCTTTTCCGCCCGGGGAGGCGGTGAGCGCGAGCACCCGTCCTCGCTTCGGTCGCTCGGCGAGGTAGCGGGCGGCGATCGGCACGTAGACATACTTGCCCACCGCATGATGCGCCTCGTCGAAGACGAGGAGGGCGACGTCGTTCAGCCGGTACCGCCCGGCCTCGAGGTCGTTCGCCACGATCTCGGGGGTCGCGAACACGAGGTCGGCGCTGTCCCACGCACCCTCCCGTACCGGACGCCGCACGGTACCGGTGAAGCGGGCCACGCGCAGGGGGACGAGCCAGCGCGCGAACGACTCCGCGTGCTGTTGCACGAGGGGCCGCGTGGGCGCGAGGAAGAGGACCTTACCCTCCTGGGCCCGCAAGAGTTCGGCGGCGAGGAGCGCGGCGATTACGGTCTTCCCGAGCCCGGTCGGGAGGACGACAAGGAGGTCTTCCTCGAGACCGATGCGGGCGAGATCGAGCTGGAAGGGCAACGCTCGGATCTCCCGGGGCCGCAGGAGAGGGTGGCGGACGTTCCCGTCTTCGACGCTCCAGACACCGGGGAGCGGCGGCGGTCGGGGCCGCCCGGCGGGCGCGGCCGGCGGAGGTGCGACGGGACCTCCACCGGTGAACTCGTCGAGGAGACGCTGGTGGCTCATGGAAGGTCCCCGGGGCGAAGACCGCGACGCACCTTTAGGTCCGGCGGACCGGCTCGAGCCGCACGGCTCCGTAGCCGGTCGGCGGGACCCGGACGTTCACTACGGCCGGGCCTCGGCCGTCAGCGTAGTACGCCCCCCCAGGTACGGGCGCAGGACCTCGGGGACCTCGATGGAGCCGTCGGGCCGCTGGTACTGTTCGACGAGGACGACAAGCGCACGGGACGTCGCCACCGCGGTGGAGTTCAAAGTGTGCGGAACCATCTTTCCGGGCCGGCCGGCCTTCCCCATGCGGATACGGAGGCGGCGGGCCTGGTAGTCCGTGCAGTTCGAGCAGCTCACGACCTCGCGATACGCCCGCTGCCGGGGGAACCACGCTTCGATGTCGTACTTCTTCGCCGCGACGGTCCCGAGATCGCCGGTGCAGACGTTGACTACGCGGTACGGGACCTTGAGGCGGCGGAAGATCTCCTCGGCGTTCGCGCGGAGCTCCTCGTGGATCCGCGGCGAGTCCTCGGGCCGGCAGAAGACGAACTGCTCGACCTTCTGGAACTGATGGACCCGGAATATCCCCTTCTGGTCGACCCCGTGGCCACCGATCTCCTTGCGGAAGCAGGGGCTGATCCCGGCGAGGCGGATCGGAAGGGAGTCCTCGTCGAGGATCTCCCCTCGGTAGAGCGCGGCGAGCGGATGCTCGCTGGTCGCGATGAGGTAGAGGTCCTCCTGATCGATCCGATACATGACCTGCTCGAAGTCGCCGAGGTCGGTCACATCCTCATACGGGCCCCGCCGAAGGAACAGGGGCGGCTCCACGGGGAGGAACCCGCGCTCGACGAGCAGGTCGAGGGCCATGCGCTGGAGGGCCAGGTCCAGAAGGACGATCCCGCCCTTCAGGTAGTAGAAACCCGCGCCGCTCACCCGATGCGCCCGGTCGAACTCGGCCATGCCGAGCCGTTCGAGCGTCTCTCCGTGGGGGCCGAGTCCCTCGGGCGCGTTCGTGGGAGTGCCCCAGGTGGCGACCACGACGTTCTCGCTGTCGTCCTTGCCGAACGGGACCGAGTCATCGAGCAGGTTCGGGATCCGTCGCAGGAGCGTGTCGCGCTCGGCCTGGACCGCGGACTCCCGTTCCTCGAGGCCCTTCAATCGGTCGGGCAGCGTGCGGGCCTCGGCCTCGAGCTCGGCGGAAGGCGTGCCGCTCCCCCGGAGCTTCGCGATCTCCTGGCTGAGGAGGTTGCGGCGACGGCGAAGGCCGTCCGCTTCGCCGAGCAGGGCCCGCCACTCCCCGTCCTTCTCGCGGGCGGACCGGAAGAGATCGAGGTACTCCATCCGCCGCCGTCGACCGAGGTTCTCCTGGACCCGGTCCGGCTCCTTGCGGAGCAGCTCGAGGTCGATCATCTCTCCCCCCAAGGGTCCGCGCCGAAAATGCTTGTGCCCCGGGAGCCAGTACCGCTTTAGGTGGGCCCGGCCGTGGTCCGCCCTGCGAGTGTGAACGGGATGTCGTCGAAGGCGGAGGAGTTCGGACTCTACATCGGCGGAAAGTGGGTCACGCCCCGCGGGGCGAAGCGGTTCACGACCATGAACCCCGCCAACGGAGAGACGGTGGGATCGTTCGTGGCAGGCACGGCGGCGGATGCGGCCGAGGCGGTGGCCGCCGCCGCGAAGGCGTTCCGGGGCTGGAAGGAGACCCCGGCCCCGAAGCGCGGGGAGATCCTCTTGGAGGCCGCGCGCCGGATGAAGCTCGCGAAGGAAGAGCTCGGCCGCACGGTCACCCGCGAGATGGGCAAGGTCATCAGCGAGGGTCGCGGCGACGTCCAGGAGTCGATCGACTTCATCGAGTACATGGCCGGGGAGGGACGTCGTCTCTTCGGGGAGACCGTCCCGAGCGAGCTCCGCTCGAAGTTCTGCCTCACGGTACGCCAGCCGAAGGGCGTGGTGGCCTGCATCACTCCGTGGAACTTCCCGACCGCGATCCCGAACTGGAAGATCGCCGCGGCCCTGGTCACCGGCAACACGGTGGTCTTCAAACCGGCGTCCGGCACCGCCCGCTGCGGGGCCGAGGTGGTCAAGATCTACGAGGCGGCCGGGGTCCCCCCGGGGGTCCTCAACTTCGTCACCGGTTCCGGTGGCGTGGTCGGCAATGCGCTCATCGACGACCCCCGCGTGCGGACCGTCTCGTTCACGGGTGGGGTCGCGACGGGCCGGGAGGTCTACGTCCGCGGCGCCCAGGGGCTCAAGATGGTCCATCTCGAGCTCGGCGGGAAGAATCCCGTGATCCTGATGGAGGACGCCGACCTACCCCTCGCGCTCGACGGGGTCCTCTTCGGCGCCTTCGGGACCTCGGGCCAGCGGTGCACGGCCACGAGCCGCCTCATCGTCCACGAGCGGGTCTACGACCAGTTCCTCGGGATGCTGACCGCGCGGCTCGAGAAGTTCCCCGTCGGGGATCCGCTCGATCCCGCGACCGGGATGGGCCCGGTCGCCTCGCGGGACCAGGAGCAGAAGATCCTCGAGTACATCGAGCTCGGCAAGAAGGAGGCGAAGCTCCGCTATGGCGGCCACAAGCTGACGGGCGGAGCCTACGACCGGGGCTTCTTCCTCGAGCCCACGATCTTCGAGACGCCGCACGGGACGCGGATCTCGAAGGAGGAGATCTTCGGCCCGGTCCTGTCCGTGATCAAGGTCGCGAGCTACGACGAGGCCGTTCGCGTGGCGAACGATGTGGAGTACGGTCTCTCCTCGTCGATCTACACGCGGGACGTGAACCGCGCCTTCCGCGCGATCCAGGACCTCGAGGCGGGGATCACCTACGTCAACGCGCCGACGATCGGGGCCGAGGTCCAGCTCCCGTTCGGCGGCGTGAAGAACACGGGCAACGGGGGCCGCGAAGCGGGCAGCGCCGCGGTCGAAGAGTTCACGGAGATCAAGACCGTCTTCGTCGACTTCTCCTCCAAGCTCCAGAAGGCCCAGATCGACAGCGAAACGGCGGCATGAACCGCTACCGGGCGACCGACGAGCAGATCGATCGGGAGATTGCGGCGCTCGAGCGGATCGCCCGGATCCGGCTGCGTCGGGCCACCTCGGAGCTGAACGAGATCAACCGGGACCTGCGCGAGCTCAAGCGGGAGCGCGCCCGCCGGCGCGCTCGGGTCGAGGCGACGGCGGACGCGACGGCCGGTTCCGATCCGATCACCGTCTAGCGCGCGGACCATCGGAGCCCCCCGACGCGGTCGGGCGCCGGCGGGCCGCCGGGGCCTCGTTCAGAACGGACCGGTGCGTCCGGGGTTGTCGAAGTTCGTGAGCAGCATCTGACCGCGCGACTTCGGGCGGCCGACCGGCGCGATCAGGGGGTCCTCTTCGAGCGCCGGCATCGTCTCGGAGATCGGGACGTCCACGATGATCTCCCGCGTTCGTCCGCCCCGCCCGCGCGAGACGATCGTCGCGCGGATCAGTCCGAGCGACTCGAGCTCGGAGACGTAGTTCGAGATCGACCGAGCGTGCAGCGGCTGGAGCCCGAGGCGCTCCGCGAGCCGCTTGTAGCCCTCGTACACCTCCCCCGTGAGCACTCCATTGCGGCGGCGCTCGTAGGACTGGAGGATCGCGTAGAGCAGCACCTTGCAGTGCGGGGGGAGCGTGCGAACGCACTCGATGATGATGTCCTGCTCGAGGCGGTTCTTCGCCTTGACGACGTGGTCAGCAGTGATCCGCTTCGCGTGGTCGCGGTCGGCCATCTCAGCGGAAAGCCGCAGGAGGGCGAGCGCCCGCCGGGCGTCCCCGTTCTCGAGCGCGGCGTACGCCGCGCACCGTTCGACTACGCCGGGATCGACGACCCCGTCCCGGAACGCCTCGCGGGCCCGTTCGCGCAAGATGTCCTGAAGCTGAAGGGCGTCGTACGGCGGGAAGAGGATCTTCTCCTCGTTGAGCCGGCTGCGGACCCGGGCATCCAACTGGTTCGTGAACTTGAGGTCGTTCGAGATCCCTACGAGGACCACTCGGGCGGTCTCGAGCTCCGTGTTCAGCTGGCTCAGGGTGTAGAGCACCCCGTCGCCGCTCCGAGCGACCAGCCGGTCGATCTCGTCCAGGATGAGGAGGACGATGCCCCCCTTCGAGTCCATCAGACGGCGCATGCCCGCCTGGACCCGGTCGAGCGACCAGCCCGTCGGCACCCGATCCGCCTCGTTCTTCGCGAACGTGTTGCCGATCGTCTGGAGCAGGCTGTAGGGCGTGTCGATGTTGCCGCAGTTGATCGAGACGAAACTGATGTGCTCGGCGAGCTCGGTGCGGCGCAGGATCTCCTGGCGGACCTGCGCCACGACCGCGGTCTTCCCCGTCCCGATCTTACCGTAGATGAGGAGGTTCGAGGGAAGATCGCCCTTCAGCGCCGGGGCGAGGATCTCCGCGACCTGGCGCACCTGCTGCTCGCGGTGCGGGAGCCGGCTCGGTACGTAGGAGTCGCGAAGGACCTCCTTGGTGGTGCGGAACAGCTCGCTCTTCGCCTGCAGGAGCGAATCGAGGTACTCACCGGCCGAGCTCGGGTTCCCGGCCGAGGGCGGAGGGGCCGCTGCGTTCGCAGGGCTCGCACCTCCCCCGACCGGGCGGCGGTCACCGACGGGAGCGACCGCCGGGTTCGTGGCGTACGCAGGATCGGACCGCTCCGGCGTCTCCGCCGGCCGGTCGTCGGGAGCAGGTGGCACCGTCTACGCCTGCCCGGGCCTCGGGCGGGAGTACGAGGAGGGCGAGCCATATCTATCTTTTGCACTCGTTCGACGGAAGCGCTCGCGCGATCGGCCGTTCGGCCCGTTCGGGCCCCTTCCGCCGGGCGGTCCGACCTGACCGAACGCATTTGAAGGGGGGCGCTCTCCGCGGGACCGATGACGGCGTACGAGAGCGGCGCGGGCGCGCACAGTTCGACGGCGGGGACGCTCTCGATCCCGTTCCTGGTCCTCTCCGCGCTCCTATGCGGGGTCGGGCTCCTCGGGCTCGCGTACTGGCTTGTGACGTTCGACTGGCTCTACTTCGCTTCCCTCATCCCGCTCATCTTCGGTGCGCTCATGCTGTTCACCCGGGGGACCGGGCCGGACCGGGCGTAGACCCAGGGCGGCAACGATGGCCGGGGACCCGCGGCGCGACCCGCCGCTCGTGGTCGTCAAGCTCGGCGGCAGCGTGATCACCCGCAAGCGGGAGGTCGAGCGGATCCGACCTAAGATCCTCGACCGCCTGGCCCGGGAGGTCGCTCAGGTTCCCGAGCGGGACGTGGTCCTCCTTCACGGCGCCGGGTCGTTCGGCCATCCCGGGGCGCGACGGTTCGGCCTCGCGGCCCCCCCCGTGAATGGGAGCGACCCCCGCCATCGAGCGCGGGGCGCGGCGATCGTGGCCACGGAGGTGCGACGGCTCCATCTCGAGGTCCTGCGCGCTCTCGTCCGCGCCGGAGCGAGCCCTGCCTCCGTGCCGATTGCCACCCACGCTCGCAACCGGGCCGGTCGGCTCGTCGCGTTCGACGTCGCTCCGTTCGCGATGGCGCTCGGGCGCAGGTCGATCCCCGTCTCGTTCGGGGACGTCGTCCCGGACGAGGAGTGGGGATACTCGATCCTCAGCGCCGATACCATCGCGACCGCGCTCGTCCCGCCGCTGCACCCGGACCGGGTGGTCTTCGTGAGCGACGTCCCGGGCATCCTCTCCCCCGGCGGCGCGGGTCGTCGGACGGTGGTCGAGGCGATCACGGACGACGTGGTCGCGGGACTGCGCCCCCCGCCGGGCGCGACCGATGTGACCGGCGGAATTCGAGGGAAGGCCGAGGCCATCCGCACCATCGCCCGGGCCGGCGCGGACGCAGGTCTTATTAGTGGTCTCACGGATGGAGCGCTCTCGCGCGCTATCCGGGGGGAGAAGGTCTACGGGAGCTGGGCCCACGCCGAACCCCGCTGACCGGCCCGAGACCGAAAGCCTCGACTTGAGCCACCGCAAGGCCGAGCACGTCAAGGTCGTGCTGGGCCGCGACGTAGAGGGTCGCTACCGCTACTGGGACGACATCCAGCTCATCCACTCGGCGCTGCCCGAGGTCGACTTCGACGAGATCGACACCTCGGTCTCGCTCCTCGGCCACCGGCTCAACGCCCCGATCGTGATCACGGGGATGACCGGGGGCTTCCCGGATGCCGTGAAGATCAATGACAATCTCGCGCGCGCCGCGGCGGAGGTCGGGGTCGCGATGGGCGTCGGGAGCGAGCGGGCGGCGGTGCTGAAGGGCCAGTACCCCGAGAGCTACTCGACCGTGGCCCGCCATGCCGTCCCCCTCAAGTTCGCGAACATCGGCGCCCCCCAGATCATCCCCCAGAAGGCGGGGGACCGGGTCGTCGGCCCTGCGGAGGTCCGGGAGGCCATGGACCTGATCCATGCGGACGTCCTCGCGATCCACCTCAACTTCCTCCAGGAGATGGTCCAACCCGAGGGCGACCGCCGCGCTCGAGGCTGCCTCGAGCAGATCGGCCTTCTGGCCCGGGTGTTCCCCGTGCTCGTGAAGGAGACCGGCGCCGGCATCTCCCACACCGTCGCGGAGTCGTTGCGCGACCGCCACGTGCGCGCGTTCGACGTGAGCGGCACCGGGGGCACCTCCTTCGCCGCGGTCGAGCACTACCGTGCGGTCGACCAGGGCGCGGAACGGGAGGCCCGGGTCGGAAAGACGTTCTGGAACTGGGGGATCCCCTCCCCGGTCTCGGTCCTCGAGGTCGTCCCCCTCGGACTACCGGTCATCGCGAGCGGCGGGGTCCGTTCCGGGCTCGACGTCGCCCGGGCGCTCGCGCTGGGCGCGACGGCCGCCGGCACCGCGGGCGGGATGCTTCGGGCCGCCGCCACGGGGTTCGCCGAGACGAAAACGGAGCTCGAGACCCTGGTCCACGAGCTCAAGGTCGCGATGCTCCTCACGGGCTCCCGATCGATCGAGGAGCTCCGCCGGGCGCGCTACGTCGTCACGGGGGAGACGCGCGCGTGGACCCGTCGCTGACCTCCGAGCCCACCGACCCCTCCCCGGAAGCGATCCACCGGGCCAAGCTCGCGTGGATGCGGAAGGCGCCGGGGGCATCCCTTCCTTCGAACGTCGACTGGATCAACGCCCTTCCACCGGAGGAGGCGGCCCGGTTCTCGGGCGCCGTCCGGCGCAAGCCCTCCCGCACGCTTTCGGGGGTCGCGATCGTGGCCGTGATGACCGCGCCGGCCCGATGCCCCCACGGTCGCTGCACCTACTGCCCCGGCGGCGTGGAGAATGCGAGCCCGCAGAGCTACACCGGAGAGGAGCCGTCCGCGCTGCGGGGGGCGCAGTTCCACTGGGACTCGGCGGCGATCACGCGCCACCGGATCGAGACGCTCGAGACCATCGGCCACCCGACCAGCAAGGTGGAAGTGATCGTCATGGGAGGGACGTTCCCCTCCCGACCCCGTTCGTATCAGGAGTCGGTCCTCCGCGGGATCTACGACGGGCTGAACGGGGCCCCCTCCGCGAGCCTCCGGGCCGCTCAGGCCCGGAACGAAACCGCCGACCACCGGATGGTCGGGCTCACGGTCGAGACCCGCCCCGACTGGTGCGACCGGGAGGTCCTCTCCTTCCTCTTGGAGGGAGGGGTGACGCGCATCGAGATCGGGGTCGAATGCCTGCGCGATGACGTGCTCTCGGCCGTCGGTCGGGCCCACTCGACCGGGGACGTGGAGCAGGCGACGGCCGCCGCCCGGGACCACGGGCTCAAGGTCTGCTACCACCTGATGCTGGGATTGCCCGGCATGGACCCCGAAAAGGACCTCGCCGACTTCCGACGGCTCTGGTCGGACGAAGCGTTCCGACCGGACCTCCTCAAGATCTACCCCACGCTGGTCCTGCCCGGAACGCCGCTCTACGAGGATTGGAAATCGGGCCGGTACGTCCCGTACGACACCGGGACCGCCGCCGAACTGCTTGCCCGGATGAAGCGCGAGCTTCCCCCGTGGGTTCGCATCCAGCGCATCCAGCGGGACATCCCGGCGCGACTGATCGCCGCCGGGGTGCGCACTAGCAACCTCCGGGAGAAGGCGATCGAGCGACTCAAGGCCGAGGGCGCCCGGTGCCGTTGCCTGCGCTGCCGGGAGGTCGGTCGGAAGGCCGCCCCACCGCTCGAGGAGTTCCGGCTGACCCGGGCCGAGTACGCGGCGAGCGGAGGCCGGGAGGTCTTCTGGGCCTGGGAGGAGCCGCGGACCGACACGGTCGCCGGATACCTCCGTCTTCGCTATCCGCGCGATCGGGCGGAGAGGGTGCTCGACGCCCCGGTGATCCGCGAGCTCAAGGTGCTCGGAAGCGAGGTGGCGGTGGGGCAGCCCGGGGCGCGCCCGACGGACTACCAGCACCGGGGGCTCGGCCGAGCGCTCCTCGCGGCCGCCGAAGAGGAGGCGCGCACGCGGGGCTTCGCGCAGATCTACGTTACGAGCGCCGTCGGGACCCGCGGGTACTACCGGGGGCTCGGCTACGAGCCCCGGGGCCCTCACCTCGCGAAGGGACTTTTCGTGGGACACAACTCCTGACGGGGTCCCTCGACCGACCCCCGTGTGCCGGTCGCGCAAGGGTTAAACCCACCCCCGTATCGGCGAGCGCAGGGAATCCCTCATGGCCCGGAACATACAGATCGAACCGCTGCGGACCGTCCACATCGAGGACCAAGAGGTCGAGCTGGTCGAGCGCAAGGGGCTCGGCCACCCCGATTCGATCGCGGACGGGGTCTCGGAGTCCGTGAGCCGGGCGCTCTGCCGGCTCTACCTGGACGAGTTCGGTAAGATCCTCCACCACAACACCGATGAGACCCAGGTGGTGGGCGGGGCGTCCGAGCCGAAGTTCGGCGGCGGCCGCGTCACGAGCCCGATCTACATCCTCCTCGTCGGTCGGGCGACCACCGAGGTCAACGGGGAGAAGCTCCCGTACCGGGATGTCGCGATCGAGGCGGCCCGCAACTACGTCAAATCGGTCTGCTCCCACGTCGACGTCGACAAGCACGTCGAGTTCGACTGCAAGATCGGTCAGGGCTCGGTCGACCTCCGGGGCGTCTTCGACCAGAAGGAGATCCTCGCGAACGACACGAGCTTCGGGGTCGGCTTCGCGCCGCTCTCCGACACGGAGCGGATCGTCCTCGAGAGCGAGAAGCTCCTCACGCTCAAGCTCAAGAAGAAGGTCCCTGCGATCGGGGAGGACGTCAAGGTCATGGGCTACCGGCAGGGGGAGAAGATCCACCTTACGGTCGCCGCGGCCCTGGTCGACAGTGAGGTCAAGGACGGGCAGGAGTACCAATCGGTCTGCGACGAGATCCGGGACAAGCTCGCCGATCAGGCCACGAAGCTCACCCGTCGCGAGCTCACGATCGACGTCAACACCGCCGACGACCCCGAGCTCGGCCGCTACTACCTCACGGTCACCGGCTGCTCGATGGAGGCCGGCGACGACGGGTCCGTCGGTCGCGGCAACCGGGCCAACGGCCTCATCACGCCGTGCCGCCCGATGAGCCTCGAGGCGTCGGCCGGGAAGAACCCGGTCAATCACGTCGGCAAGATCTACAACATCCTCGGCAACATGATCGCGAACGACATCGTGAAGGAGACCGGAGGGAACGTTCGGGAGGTCCACGTGCGGATCCTCTCCCAGATCGGGAAACCGGTCGATCAGCCGCAGGTCGCGAGCCTCCAGATCCTTCCCGCGGACGGGGTCAAGCTCGCCCAGGTGAAGGGCAAGGCCGAGGCGGTCGCGCAGAGCTGGTTCGACCAAATCGACACGATCCCGCGCCGGCTCCTGACCGACAAGCTCACGGTCTTCTAGGCGCCTCGGTGCGGGGGAGGACCCCGACCGTGCGCGTCTACGTCGAGAGCTACGGCTGCTCGCAGAACCAGGGCGAGGGCGCGGCGATCGCCCGGGCGCTCGCCGAAGAGGGCCACGAGATCGTCCCCGAGCCCCGGGACGCCGAGGCCGGGATCCTCGTTTCCTGCGGCGTCATCGCCTCCACCGAGGCGCGGATGGTCCGACGCTGGCAAGCGCTGGCCGAGCGGCTCCCGAGGGTCCTCGTCACGGGGTGCCTCGTCCCGCTGCGAACCGACCTTCTTGACGGCCCGGGCCGCGACCGGACGCTCTTTGTCCCGATCCGCGAGCAGGCTCGGATTCCGGCGCTGCTCCTCCCTCCTCCGGGGGAAGTCCCGGCACCGTCCGGTCGGAGCCCGGGGGGTCTCGCGATGGTCCCCCTCGCCGCGCATCCCCCCGTGACCGAGGAGGTCGTGATCGCCCAGGGGTGCACGAGCGGCTGCTCGTACTGCTATAGTCGCCTCGCCCGCGGCCCCCTCGAGAGCGTCCCCATTCCGGAGGTCGTGCGCCGGGTGCGCTCGGCCGTCGCCCGAGGAGTCCACGAGGTCCGACTCACCTCGCTCGACACCGCCGCTTGGGGCCTTGACCGTACGGACGGCGCGCGGCTCCCCGACCTCCTCCGCGCGGTCGCTCAGGTCCCGGGGGAGTTCCGGATCCGGGTCGGCATGATGAGTCCGCAGACCCTACGGTCGATCCTCGACGACCACCTCGAGGTGCTCGCCTCGGACCGGTGCTACCACTTCCTTCACCTGCCCGCGCAGAGCGGCTCGGACCGCGTCCTTCACTCGATGCGACGCGGCTACACCGCCGCGGAGTTCGAACGCCAGGTCGCCGAGGCCCGCGGCCGGATCCCCGATCTCGCGCTCTCCACCGATGTGATCGTCGGCTTTCCCGGGGAGACGGACGACGATCACCGGGCGACCGAGGCGCTCCTTGAGTCGGTCGCGCCCGAGATGGTGAACGTGACCCGGTTCTCGGCGCGTCCGGGGACCCCCGCTGCGCGACTACCCCGGCTCCCACCGTCCGTCGCGAAGGGCCGTTCCCGCGCCCTCACCACGCTCCGTCAGCGCCTCGCCCGGGCCCGCTTCGAGCGCTGGATCGGTCGAGAGCTCCCGGCCCGCGTCCTCGAGCACGGTGCCGGGTCGAGCTCCGTGGCCCGCTTCCCGAACTACCTGCCCGTGGTGCTGGGAGAGCGACAGGCGCTCGGTCGAACGCTGACGGTCCGGGTCGACGGGGCCCGCGCCACGTATCTCCTCGGGCGACCCGCGTAGGCGGCGTTCTAAATACCCCCACCCCCCCTAGAAGCATCCGCCCGGCGGGACCGCGCGCGCCCTCAGCCGGTCACGAAGCGAAGATGGACCTCACTTCCGCGGACCTGACGGCGATCTTCATCGTGGTCGTCGTGGCCGTCATCGTCGTCGGCATGCTCCTCTACCTCCGTCAGCAGCTGCGCCGGAAGAGGGCCCAGCTCCTCCGCGACCTAGAGGACCGACCGGAGCTCATCCAGGACCGGGCGTTCAACCGCATCGCGATGGCGCGACGGGAGGCCGAGCTCCTGGCGGTCCGGGGAACCGACGTCACGCGGGCGCGGGAGCTGATCGCGACTGCCCAGGCCTCGTTCGACACCCGCCGTTACGAGGCGGCCTATCAATCCGCGCAGCTCGCCCACGAATCGCTCGTCCACGCTCGCAAGGCGTCTCCACTGCCGTCCTCCTCCCCCAAGAGTGGGCCCGAGCCAACCCCGGTCCGGTCCCCGGAGCCCGACCCGATCGCCACCCCAGCCACGGCGGTCCCCGTGCCCGGGATCGCGAAGAACCGGGCGGAGTCGAAGTTCCAGCTGACGGTCCTCGACCGCGAGCTCGAGCGAGCCCGTCGCGATGGGCCCGAGGGGCCTACCACGGCGGAGGCGACCGCCCTTCAGCGGGACGCTCAGATGGCTTTCGACCGGTCCGACTACACGGAGGCGTTCCGTCTGGCCCTGCGCGGTCGGCGGGCCCTGGGGGGCTCGGTGGAATCGCTCCCGCCTTCGCCCGGAGCTCGGGTGGCGTCGGCGCCGCGAGCGGCGGCCCCCGACGCGGCGCGGCCGCTCGATGCGAGCGCCGCCGCCGAGCGGGTCGCGGGCGCGGACCGGTGTTCCGCGTGCGGGTACCCGACGCTACCGGGGGACACCTTCTGTCGGGGTTGCGGCAAGCCTCACGGCGGGGCGAGCTGCCCCGCGTGCGGAACTCCCCGCACCTCGTCGGACACCTTCTGCGGGCGCTGCGGGACCCGGTTCGATTGAGGGGGCGGTCGGCGGCCAGGCTTCCGCCGTTAACGGGTCACGCCGCCAACGCCGTCGGGGCCCATTCGTCGAGCCGCCGCTGGGTCCGGGCCTCATGGAGAACGGTGCTGGCCCGCTTCCACCGCTCGAGCGGAATCGCGAACGTGGAGCCGACCCGCGCGAAGAGTTCCCCCAGCCCCGGCAGCCTCTCGGGCCGGGTGCGCAGGGCGGCTCGGACGTGCTCCCGGACGTTCCAGACGCCGAGCGGAAGGATCTCTCCCGGGTGCACTTCTCGCAGCACGACCACGCCGGCCTGTCGACCCAGGGCCAGGAGCCCCTCGCTGGTCGCGAGGCGGGCTGCGTAGTAGCATCCCCCGATCGAGGCGTACGTAGTTCGCCCGGAGTGACCCTCGTGGTCCCCGATCACCACGAACTCGCTCGGACTCGGGTTCCACAACGTGTTCGGATACCAAGCCTCGATCGACTCGTAGCGGTACGCCCCGGGCAGGAGGACGATGATCCAGCGGTTGTCGAGCGCGGTGTAGCGGTAGAGCAGGACCTCGGAGAGCTCGGGCAGCGAGCGGACCAGTTCGAGGTTCTGCTTCGACAGGAGATCATCGACCGCGGTGATGCTCCACCGGGTCGGCACGAGCCGGCGACGGCCGTGACGCCCGAGGATCCCGACGCTGAACGCGCGCTGGATCCGGCTCACCCGGACGCCGCGCGTGTAGAGCTCCCCGACCGCGATCCGGGCGTTGGCGTCGGTGTCGGAGGAGAGGCGGTCGAGATGCGGATCGACCCGGCGCACATCGAGGTGCACCCGCTCGATCGGCGCGGAGGGACCGAACGGGGGGGTGGAGTCGGAAAGGGCCAGGTGGCCGCGGGGGGGTCGACGGAAGGTCGCCTCCGACTCGACGGATTCGCCGGCGATGCCGAGGAGCTGGAGCTCCTCCAGCATCGGGATCGGCCGCTCGGCGTCCGTCACCCGGATCCGGGTCGTCCCGCGCACGAGGCCCGTGCGGAAGGAGACCACCTCCTGGACCGAACGGCCGACCCATTCCTCGGGGGTATCGAGGAGCTCGGTCGACCCGTGCTCGGGGCTCAACAGGGGCCCGAGGGCGACCTTCGGGTACCCGAACCGCCCGACGAAGAGTCCGGGCGGCGAGCTGCCCGCCAGCTCGGTCCCTTCGATCATCGGTAGCGTGCGCTCGAAGGCGCGATACTTGAGGAGGATCGGGCAGATCGGCTTGCCGCACAGGAGCTGGGCGGAGCGGCATTTCAGGCACATCGTGGGGTCTTCGCGGAGCCCGGGGATCGTCCAGGAGAGCGCGGGAACCGGGGGAAGGCCCGGGATGGGAGAAGCCGTGCTCTCCGTCGTCATGGGCCAGAGGAACTAGGGGGAGGGAGCTTGTAAGCCCATGACCCGAGGTAGTGAAACACCCCCGGCCCGAGCGGCGCGGTCCCTGGGCATCCCCCGTCCCTTACGGATAAATAGCGCGGGGGAGTGGCCGACCCCCGTCTGGGACTGTGGGGTAGCTTGGTCCATCCTTCGGGGTTCGGGACTCCGAGACGCCAGTCCAAATCTGGCCAGTCCCATTCGGCCTTCGCGACGGGCGGTCCGCCCGTCGTCCCCGGACGCCCGCCTACAGCTTCTGGGTGAGCGCCCGGAGCGCGTGGCCCCCGTTCTTCAGGATCGGGCCCCCGTGGTAGCTCAGCACCGAGGCGACGGAGAGCTGGGCCATCCGCCGGGCACTGATCTTCGCGGTGGCGGTGTGGTGCGTGAAATCGGGTGGGGTCAGGTTCGCGGTCGCTCCGTCGACGAAGAACAGGTCGCCCGAGAAGAGCAGCTGGCGCTCGGGGTGATAGTACGAGGTGTGCCCCGGCGTGTGGCCCGGAGTGTGGTAGGCGATCAGGCCCCCGGCGGCATCGATCTCGTCGCCGTCCTTGAACCGCTCGTCCACGGCGAACGCTTCCGCCGGCGGCGTCCCCGGACCGTCGTACTTCGGGTCGAGGCCGATGTACGCCGCCTCGATCCAGTGCGCGAACGTCCGAGCCTTCGTCCGTGCGTGCACGGCGGCGAGCGAGCCGGTGTGGTCCCGGTGCAGGTGCGTCAGGAGGATCTTCTTCACGGCGCTCGGTTCCACGTGGATCTTCGCGAGGTAGGCGAAGATCGCCTCGGAGGCGCCGGGTAGCCCGGTGTCGATCAGCGTCCAGGAGGCACCCTTGTCCTTCAGGAGATACACGTGGGTCGTGAAGTCGGGCGAGGGGTCGACGCCTTCCACCAGGTGCACTCCGGGAAGTATCTCCGCCATGGTTCTCCTCGGGCGGCGCAGCGCTCGGACCGCTAAAGAGCTTCGGACGGACCGACCTCGAGAGAATCGCGCCCCGACCCCCCGACCGACCCGCCGGGCCCCGGCTCACAGGGACGCCGAAAGCGCCCGCCCGAGCGCGATCACCGAACGGGCCACCTCGTCCGTGGGAAGCCCGCCGAAATCGAACAGACCGAGGACCTCGTCGACCCCCGTCTCGGCGACCGCCTCGAGCCGCCGCGCCACCTCGCGGGGTGACCCGATGAGCGCGAAACCGCTCTCCTCGATCGTCTTGGCGCTCGCGTGCGACGCGTCGCGGGCGACCTTCTCGAGGTAGAAGGCGCTCTGCGTCGCCCGACGGCTGTCGAGATAGCGCTGAAGGGCGGCGCGGGCGCGGTCCGGGTGATCGCCCGCGTAGAGGTGGAAGCCGGCCGCCACTTCACCTCGCGAGCCGGCGGGCCGGCGGGACCGGAACTCTCGGACCTCCTCGGCGAGCTCGGGAAGTCCGGAGAGCGTGGCGTACGGAATGAGCGCGATCGACCAGCCTCGTGCGGCCACGAACGGGATCGCCTCCCGGCGCTGGACCGCCACCCAGATCGGAGGATGCGGTGTCTGGACCGGCCGGACGTTGATCCGGACCGCCGTCGCCCCGGGGCCCACCGCTCGAACCTCGTCGCCGCGGAACGCCGCGAGCAGCGTATCGAGCCCGGCGTCGAAGCGCGCGCGCTTGGTCTCGGGATCGACTCCGAACCCGGCGAACTCCATCGGGATGTAGCCGCTCCCCACTCCCAGGTTCAACCGGCCGTCCGAGAGCCGGTCGACCATCGCGTACTGTTCGGCGAGCTCGATCGGTGAGTGGAACGGGAGAACGCTGACGAGCGCGCCGAGACGCAGCCGCTGGGTCTTCCCGCTCGCGGCGGCCAGGAGGATGGGCGGCGAGGGGCATACGCCCCCCGCGTGGAAGTGGTGCTCCGCGACCCAGAGCGCGGAGAGCCCGCCGGTCTCCGCGGCCCCCGCGAGCGCCAGAACGTCGAGGAGACGACGGGAGCGTTCGGCCCCGTCGTACTCGTCCACTACCGAGAAGGCGCTGAGCTTCACCGGTACACCGACCGGCCCGGGGTAGATGGCGTTTCCCGCGACCCATACCGGCCGACAAGCCGATGAGCAGACACGCGCTCGGTCGGAGCATGTCCTTGCCCCTCCTCCCGGTCGCCCCGGGTTGGGCCACGGGCCAGGTCCATCTTGTCGACGACCCGATCGCGTGGAGCTCGGACCGGGAAGGGCCCGAGGTGACGGTCGTTCCGGCGCTCTGGTGGCCCCCGCCGCACCCGTTGCCGACGAACGCCCGGGCGGCAATCCTCCTCGGCCTGCCCACCGGCCCGACCGCCGGTGGACCCCCGCTCCCGACAGTCGCCGGGGCCGACGTCGACCTTCTGCTCGAGGGCGAGCGGGTCGAGGTGAACGGTTCCAAGGGCACGATCGCGATCGTGGGGGTGGAGGAGGTGCTGGTCGTGACGGCGTTCCTCGAGCGGGAGGACGGCCGGATCCTCCTTCTCCAGAGGTCCGACAAGGTTGGGAGCTTCCGGGGCCGGTGGGCGGGGATCTCGGGCTACCTCGAGGACCCGACCCCCCTCGAGCAAGCGTACCGCGAGATCGCAGAGGAGGTCGGAATGGCCCGTGAGGACCTCGCCCTGGCGGCGGAGGGGGATCCGGTCCTGGCCCGGGACGGGACCCGGGTGTTCGTCGTGTTCCCGTTCCGCTTCCTCGTCCGAGCCCCGGAGATCCGTCTCGACTGGGAATCCGCCCGCGCCGAGTGGGTCGATCCCCGAGAGATCCGACAGCGGCCGACCGTTCCAAAGCTCGATCGAGCCTGGAACCAAGTGAGCGGCCGGCCGGTGCCGAAAAGCTAAGGCATGGGCCGCTCCGTGCCACGGCCGTGGGCTGGTAGATCAGTCCGGAAGATCGCCGGTTTTGCAAACCGGAGGCCTCGGGTTCAAATCCCGACCAGTCCATCTTCCCTGCATGGGCGGTCGTCCGGTCGAGAGGCCGCAGGAGGGCACGAATCTGAATGGCCTCCGACGCAAACTCATGAGCCTCCCGTCCGTTCCGGTGCTTACGGTCACCGACGTCACGGTCCGCGCCGGACCGCTGACGATCCTCGACCACGTGAGCTTTCGCGTGCCCCGCGGCATCACGTTCGCGATTGTGGGGCCGAACGGCGGGGGGAAGTCGACCCTTCTCAAGGTCCTCCTCGATCGGATTGCATACACCGGCCGGGTAGAGTGGGACGGCCCGGTGCGCGTGGGCTACGTACCCCAGAAACTCGTCGACACCGACATCCCCCTATCGGTCGAAGAGCTCCTCTCCCTCAAGTGCCGGGGGGATTATGCGGCCTGCCTCTCGATGGTGGGCCTGGATCAACGGATCCTGAAGAAGACGATCGGCACCCTATCCGGGGGCGAAATCCAGCGTGTGTTGATCGGATGGGCGACCGTCGACCGGCCGGACGTCCTCCTGTTCGACGAACCGACGTCGAACGTGGATATCGGGAGCGAGGACGCGATCCTGCAGGCCGTCAAGAGCGTCCAGGTCGAAACCGGGGCGACCGTGCTCCTCGTGACGCACAACCTCCACGAGCTCCACCACTACGCCGACCGGGTCCTCGTTCTCCAACGCCGCGTGCGGTTCGAAGGGACGGTCGCTGAACTCCTGTCCAACCCGGATCGCGTGTCGGAGACGTTCGGCATCCCACCGGGCGAGATCCCCCCGTTCGGGATCGGTTCCCGCCGATGATCGCCCTGTCGCCTTACAGCCTCGCTACCGCCGCCGCCGTGGGATTCGGCGCCGGCTATGTCGGTTCGCTCATGGTGTTACGCCGGATGGCCTTGGTCGGCGACGCGCTCTCCCATGTGGCGCTCCCCGGGCTCGCCGTCGGCCTCCTCCTCGGGTTCGACCCGTTCCTCGGTGCGTTCGCCTTCGTGCTCACCGCGGCCTTCCTCACCTGGTTCATCGAGCGGTCGGCGCATCTTGCGGTCGATGCGATCATCGGGGTTCTGTTCGTACTCGCGCTGGCGGTCGGCGTTCTCTTGACGCCGAACCCGGATCTTCTCGAGGCGCTCTTCGGGAACGTGAGCCAGGTCGGGCTCCTTGCAACCCTCGCGACGATCGTCCTCGCCACCGGTGTGGTCCTCGTCACACGCCTCATCTATCGATCGATGATCCTATCGGTGATCTCGGAGGACCTGGCGGCGAGCGCGGGCGTCCGGGTCGAGCTCGTCAGCCTCGTCTACCTCGTTCTCGTGAGCACCGTCGTGGCGGTGGGGGTCCAGGTGGTCGGCACGCTATTGGTCGGGGCTCTCGTCATCGTTCCGGCCGCGGCGGCGAAGACACTCGGAACGAACCTCACTCCGTACGCCACGCTCAGTGCGCTCTTTGGTGTGGCGAGCGCCGTCGGGGGAACCCTTCTCTCGTTCGCCTGGGGCGTCACGGCGGGTCCGCTCGTCGTCGTTCTCGGGGTGGTCCTGTTCGTCGCTTCGTGGGGATTCGCGGCGGCCGGTCGACGGCGGGCGCGGAAGGAGCTCGCGTGACCCCGGGGTCGGACACGCCCTCGGAGTATTCTCGGGGGATGGTTCGCGGGCCGTAAGGGGACCGCGGAGCGTCCCGAGCCCGGGACGCCCTACCGTCGTCCGATCGTTCTCCCTCCGAGCCGGCCCCAGAAATCGTTCCCCGTGAAGCGCGAGACGCGCGACCGTGGACCCTACCCCAGCCGAAAGGCGATGATCGCCCCGGGGCTGGTTTCGTCTCAGACTCCGATCCCCCGGATCTCCGAGGAAAGCTATTCTGCCCGCCCCCCTGCCGGGCAGCGGTGGGACCCGTGAAGAACCCGCTCAAGGCCCGGCTGCTCGGCACCAAAGAGACCTCGTTCGGTACGTGGATCTCCTCGTCGTCGATCGTGGCGCTCGACGCGATCCGGGAACTCGGGTTCGACTGGTTCATGGTCGACACCGAGCATTCGCAGGTCGATCCCGAAACGCTCGCGGCGATGATGGCGATCCTTGTCGGTCGCGGAGCGGCTCCCTTCGTGCGCGTGGGCGACGTGGACCCGTACCTCGTGAAGCAGGCCTTCGACGCCGGCGCGTACGGGATCCTGGCCCCGCTCGTCAGCACGGAAGCCCAGGCGAGGGCCACCGTGGCCTTCGCAAAGTACCCGCCTCAGGGAGTGCGCGGGGCGGCGGCCGCCGCCGCGTCCCGGTACGGGGCGGGCCTCGCCGGCTACCTGCGCGAAGCGAACGAGGAAACGCTCGTCGGGATCCAGATCGAGACGCGCGAGGCTCTCGATCATCTCGATGCCATCGCTTCCGTGGAAGGGCTCGACCTCCTGTTCGTCGGCCCGCAGGACCTAACGTTGAACCTCGGGCTCCTGGACGATCGGAAGAACCCGAAGGTGCGCGAGGCGATGCGCCGCGTGGTCGAGGCGTGCGAGCGGCACGGGAAGATCCCCGGCACCCTGATCGTCGATCCCGAGGAGAAGAAGGCCGCCGTGGACCTCGGTTTCCGGTTCATCTCGCTCGCGTCCGACGTGCGGTTCCTGCTCGAAGGGGCACGGCACTATCTCCAGGCGTAGTCGTTCGGCCCCAACCCCCGCTCGGTCCGACCAGAGCTTTCCCCTCGTCCTCTCCCTGCAGGGGCCATCGACCGCAGGAAAGCGCCGGCGAAGCGGACCGCTACTTCGGCCACTCCTTCCGCTCCGCAGTCCACGGCCAGAGGCGTCGCTCTCGACGACCGGGCCCCTCGCCGGGCATTTCGTCCCCGGATCTCCGGCGCAGGCGGCTCGTCCTTTCGGCCCCGTTCGGCCCCACGACGGCGAGCGTCACGCCGCGGGGCACCCCGAAGGTGACCGGTTCGAGGATCGCCCGGCGGCCTGCCCGACCGAAGGGTCCCGCACGCGAAGGATCGGAGCGGACCCCCCCTCGGCCATCGTAGCCCCGCCCGTTCGCACGGCGGCCCCCGCCGTCGGACCGGCCTCAACCCCGGCCGCCGGGCGGAAAGCAGTACCGCCCAGGGCCTGACCCTCGCGGCCGGCGCCCCGGACCCTCGTTCGACCCGGGGAATCCCCCTCACCGGGGCGCCCGAGGGGGCGGTACCCAGCGAGGGCGAACGCGTTGGCCCCGCCCGGCAGTAAATCCTTTAGGCCCCGAAGATGGAGCGGACACCGTGCCCGAAGAGCCGTTGGACGCGATCCTGCTCCAGGTCACCGTGCCGCTCCCGGTGCCGATGATCTACGCCGCCCTGGTCACGCCGGAGCAGTTGAAGGGGTGGCTCTGCACCGAGGCGACGGTCGGGGCCGAGGCGGGCGGGGAGTACCGGCTCACCTTCACCGAGCCCGAGCGGTTCCAGAGCGCGGGGAAGATCGTGCAGCGGACGAACGATCTCGACCTCGGTTTCACCTGGATCGGCCCCCCCGCGTTCGCGAACCTGATGCATGCGGCGTCGCCGCCGAGCCAGGTCTACCTGCGCCTGCAGGAATCGCCCGAAGGGGTCGACGTCACGCTGGAGCACTCGGGTTGGGGCGCGGGCGAGGCGTGGGAACAGGCCCGTTCCTGGCACTTCCACTTCTGGGACGACCGACTGCAGCGGTTGAAGGAATATCTCATCCGGACCGCCTACGGCTGAGGCGGCCCGCCGGGTCCTTTGGCCCGGTCACACCGGGCCGGGAGTGAAGCGGCGGCAGACCGCTTCGCCGCAGAGGGCGCACGGCCCCATCGGATCGAGGCGGAAGCCGCCGCCGACCTCGATCGGCACGACGACCATGTGATGGGTGGGAAGGTGACCGCAGCGGCAGCGGGCCCGGGTCCCTAGCTCCTCGAGGGGTTCGGAGCTGCTGCGGGCGACCATCGTCGGGGTGGGAGTGGACCCCCACCAAAAGGTTGTCGTTCCCGAGACCGTAAGAACGCCGCTCGCCCTGTCGGGGCGTGGAGATCGACGGGTGCCTCCTCCCCGAGGATCGGCTGTACGACCTCGAGCACGACGTCTGGTGGGCGCCGAGGGCGGACGGGACCGCGCGGATCGGGCTCATCGGGCCGCTCGTCGCGTTCGCGGGTCGCCTCCAGCGTTGCACGTTTCGCCCGGTAGACGGTCCGCTCGCCCGGCATCGCTCGGTCGCGACGGTCGAGAGCCTGCGATTCACCGGCGCGGTCCGCATACCGGTCGACGGCACCGTGGTCGGACGCAACGCGGCGCTCCTTGACCGCCCCCGACTCCTCAACGATGCCCCCTACTCCGACGGGTGGATCGCCGAGATCCGGCCGCTTCGACCGGAGGACCCCGATCACCTTCTCCTGCCCGCCGCGGCGGTCGCCGGGCCGCTCCGGGAGCGCATTCGGCAGCAGGGGATCCGTTGCTGGCCGGTCCTTCCGGACCTCGAACTGTACGAGATCGGGCGGGAATGCTCGGCGATCCTGACGAACCTGAATGAGGAGCTCGCCCGGCGCTCGGCCGGCGAGGCCGTGCTCGTGGTCACCGACGACCCGACGAGCCCGATCGAGATGGTCCGGTGGTCGGACGAGACCGGCCACACCGTCCTGGCCCAACGGAAGGACGCGGGGATCCATCAGTTCCTGGTCCGCAAAGAGGCGGATCCCCGGCCCCGGCGCCGGCGCGGGTGATCGAGGGGCGCCCTCCCCCGCCCCGGGGCGGCCTACTTCTCGATCGGGGTGCGGATCAGGTTCCCCCACTCCGTCCAGGAACCGTCGTAGTTCCGCACGTCCGGGTACCCGAGCAGGAACTTGAGGACGAACCAGGTGTGGCTCGAGCGCTCCCCGATACGGCAGTAGGTGAACACCGGAGCGTCCGGCAGCACCCCCGCGCGACGGTAAATCTCCTCGAGCTCTTCCCGCGACTTGAACGTCCCATCGTCCCGCACCGCCAGGGCCCAGGGGATGTTCCGGGCGCCGGGGATATGCCCGCCCCGCTGCGCATGTTCCAGGGGATACTCCGGCGGGGCCGTGATCTCCCCCGAGAACTCCTTCGGGCCCCGGACATCGACCAGATGGAGGCGGCCGGCCCTCACCGCCGGCAGCGCGGCGCGCACATCCTCGAGGTAGGCCCGAAGCTTTGGGTCGGCGGGTCGGGCGGAGAACCGACCCCGCGGCGGCGTAGGTACTTCCTTCGTGAGGGGGCGGTCCTCGACGATCCACTTCTTCCGGCCGCCGTTGAGGAGCTTCACCTGGGAAACGCCGTAGTAGCTGAAGACCCAGAAGGCGAACGCCGCGAACCAGTTGTTGAAATCCCCGTAGAGGACGAGCGTAGAGTCGTCGTCGATGCCCGCTCGCTGGAAGAGACCCGTGAGGGCCTCCGCGCTCAGAATGTCCCGGCCCACGGGGTCATTGATGTCCTTTCGCCAGTCGAACAGGACCGAGCCCGGAACGTGGCCCATCGCGTAGTTCGCCGCCGGGTCGTAGTCGACCTCTGCGACGCGCACCTTCGGGTCGCCCAGGTGGGCCTCGAGCCAGTCGTTCTCCACGAGCACTTCCGGGTGGGCGTAAGCCGCCATTCGAATCCACCGATCCCCGGGGAGCCGCGGAGGAATATACGTTCTTTGAGGTGCGCAAATTCCCGCGGGGGGCGCCTCCACCGCTCGGAGACCGGCCTTGGGCCCGTTCGAACGGCCCGGTCGGAATCACCCGCGCCGGCCCCGCTTCGGGAGCGCGGTATCCGAGACCTCGATCGTCTCGGGGTCGAACCCTAGCTTGCCGAGCTCCTCCCGGATCCGGGCCCGATGGTCGCCCTGGAGGTAGACCTCCCCTTCGACCACGGAGCCGCCGGTGGCGAGCCGGTTCTTCAGCTGCCGGGTGATGTCCGCAAGGTCGACCCCAGGAGGAAAGCCCGAGATGACGGTCGCCGGCTTGTTGTACCGGCGGGGCTCGGCGCGCACGCGGATGCGGGCGGTCTCGCGGTCCAGCGCGGACAGGATCTCGTCGAACTCGTTGTTACCCATCGTTCGGTCTCGCTACCGTCCTCCCCGTTCGGCCCCGGGAGCAGGAGGGAAGGACTGAGAACAGAAGTCGGTCCTGCCCATCCTCCCCGGTCCCGGGACACGATGGGATCGAGTCGGGGGGTTCGCAGGACGCACTGACCGGTCCATGCCGCGACCCCGTTTGAACGTTTCCACTCGCTTACGCCTCCCCCCAGCGATAGAGGCGGAGGGCGACGAACAGCACGGTCCCCACGGTCGCCGCGAGCAGCCCCGCATAGCTCGCCATTTCCGCGGGCGAGGCCGGCGTGATCCCGAGGGCCCCCTGGACGAGCAGCGCTGCGTAGGTCGCGGGGAGGAAACGGGCCGCGTCCTGCCAGAGGGGCGGCAGGACCGAGAGGGGATAGTACAGGGGGGAGAGCATCCCGAGGATCGTGAACGTGAGGTTCCCGACCGGCCAGATCTCCCGCTGGGTCCGGAGCCGGCTCGAGATCGCGATCCCGATGGAGGAGAACAGGACCCACAGGCTACCGAGCGCCCCCACGAGGACCACGGCCGCGAACGGGGTGAGGGGATGGCCCCGCTCGCCCCCGACCCAGGCGAGAAGCACGGCCAGGATGGCGAGGGCCGGCAGCATCGCGATCAGGTTCGAGAAGGCGATGCCGAACAGGTAGCGCAGGCGACCGAGCGGGCTCGCCACGAACATGTCCTGGAGGGAGCATTCGATCCGCCAGGTGGCGCTGTCGCCGAGGACCCAGGAACCGATGTTCTGCATCGTGAACAGCATCGCCCCCACGATCTCGAGCGGCAGGAGGGACGGCGGCGAGATGAACGACAGGAAGTAGAGGAAGATGAACGGCAGGAGGATCGGGGCGACCGTGACCGCCGGGTTCCGGGCGATCCATCGCCAGCCGACGATGAGGAAGGCGGGCAGGGCCCGGCCCCGGGTCACGACCTTCGGCAATGGTTCGTTCGCGAGCGCCATTCAGGCCCCCTGCACGGTGCGCCGGGCCCAGACGATGGCGAACAGGAAGATCCCGACCGTCTCGATCGCGAGGCTTGCGACCGCGAGCCCGAGCTCCCCCGAGGTCAGCGCGGTCGCCCCCAGCGCATGCTGCAGCACGGCGGCCGCGGCGCTCGGCGGCATCATCAGCGCGACCGGTCGCAGGTCCACGGGGAAGCTCGAGAACGGGTAGAAGACGGGGGGAAGCACTCCGAAGACGTTGAAGAACAGGCTGGCGTACGCCCAGATCGCCCGGTTGTCGCGGAAGAACGTCGAGAAGACGTAGCCGATGGAGGCCGCGAAGAGCCAGACGGTCGCGGCGAGCCCCACGAGGAGGAGGGCGGTCAGCACGGAGAAATGGACGACGATCGCCGTCAGGATCCCGAGCACGATCACCGGGGCGATGTAGACGAGGAGGATCCCGAGCGACATCCCGAGGAAGTACGCCTCGGGGGCGAGCGGACCGGCGAGGTAGAGGTCGTTCGCCTTGTGGTCGATGCGGATGTACGCGGCCTCGTTGAGCACCCGCTGGCCCATCGCGAACATCGAGAACAGGATCGCTCCGACGAGCGCGACCCCGATGAGGCCCGGGGCGAGGATCCAGACGAAGACGAGGAGGACCCCTTGGACGATCATCGAGGTCGCCATCGCGAGGTTCTCGTGCGCCTGGACCAACGCCTCCGTCCACAGGAACGCGGTGAGCCCGCGGAACGGGGCGACCGTGACGGCGGCCGCGTCGCTATTCTTCATTGATCGACCGACCGACGACCCGGAGGAACGCCTCTTCGAGCGTGACCGGCCCCACGGTCGCGGTGAGCTGAGAACGGACGGCGAGGTCCATCAGCTCCCCGAGGCGCTCGGGCGCGACGATGACGCTCAGATGCTCGCCGTCGGCCACGCAGGAGCCGAAGGAGCGGAACCGCTCGACCTCCCGGGCGCCGCCGGCCATGGAGACCTTGAGCGTGCCGCCCACCGAGCGCTTCAGGTCGTCGGCCGTGCCGCTGACCAGGACCTCGCCGCGCTCGACGATGTACAGGCGGTGGCTCAGGGCTTCCGCTTCGTCGAGGTAGTGGGTGGTCAGGAGGATCGTCGAGCCCCGTCGGCTGAGCGTGCGCAGGGACTCCCAGACGTCCCGCCGGGCGAACGGGTCCATCCCGATCGAGGGTTCGTCCAGGAAGAGGAGCGGCGCCTCGGTCGCGATCACCGTGGCGACCATCGTCCGCTGTCGCTGGCCACCGGAGAGCGTGATCGCCAGCCGGTCGGCGAATTCGAGGAGCCCCATCCGTTCGAGCGACTCCTCGGTACGGGCCTTGGCGGTCTCGCGGCCGATCCCGCGGGCGCGAAGGTACGTGTAGACCTGCTCCCGCGGGGTGAGGTGGAAGAACGGCTTGCCTTCCTGCGGCACCACGGCGATGTACGGGCGGGCCCGCTCCGGGGTGCGCGCGACGTCAAAGCCGAAGACCTCGATCGATCCCGAAGTGGGGCGCAGGAGCGTCGAGGCGATCTTGAGGAACGTCGTCTTCCCCGCGCCGTTCCGTCCGAGCAGGGCGACTCGCTCGCCACGGTGGACCTCCATCGACACGCCGGCGAGCGCAACGACGGGGGGCACCCCGCGCGTCGTGTAGACCTTGCGCAGGTTCTCGCTGCGCAGCGCTTCGCCGGTCACGAGCGCGCGCGAGCCGCCGGTTCGTATTTAAGGGAAGACCTCGGGCGGCTCTCAGCCCCGGTTCGAGACCGACACCGGTGTCGGCGCGGCGGGGCCACCCCCGCCATCGTCCCCAGCCGGGAGGTCGGCCCGGATCCCCGGTTCATTCGCCCCCGCGGAGGTTCCGGGACGACCCACGCCCGGGCGCAACGCTCAGGGACGGGCCCTCGGATCGGGCGGCTCCTGGTCCGGGAGGGGCGGGGCGAGGTCGGGCATCTCCCGGGTCCCGGTGAACGTACCGGGCAGCTCGGTCGCCCGGAGCCCGGGGGCGCGCGCGAGGTCGATCGGGGCCAGGTCCGGCGCGGACTCCCTCCAGCAGACCCGGGCAACGGGCTCGTAGAGGCGAGCGGGGAGGCCGAGCGACCGAGCGATCGTGCGCACGTCGTTCCGCGTGAGCTCGCCCACTCCGGCCAGAATCAGGAAGTAGACCCCGAATCCCAAGAGGACGGCGAGGAAGAGCTGGAGACCGCCGTTGACGGGCAAGAGCTGCAGGCGCGAGTGGGAGGAGGTGAAGAGCCACAGGACGCCGAAGGAGCCCGCGGCGCTGCCCGTGATCGCGACGATCGGGCCGGGGCGGATGTGCACCCGGATCAGGCTCTCCATGAAGTAGGTGTTGAGCGCGAGGGACGCCGCGGACGAGACCAGGACCGCGATCGCCGCCGCGATGAGGCCGTCGTCGGGCGAGAAGATCCGCAGGAGTCCCCACGGGGGCATCACGAGCGCGACCGTAGCGAACAGCACCCCGACCTGGGTACTCGTGATGTAGAGCTCGAGCCGCTGGCGGCCGATCGCGTTGATGCTCGATTGCATGATCTGGCTGAGGGCGAGGGGGAGCGCCCCGGCCGCGAGGATCGCGAGCGGGATGTTCCCTGGCTGAGCGTAGTTGAGCCCCGCGAAGTCGTTCAGGAAATTGAACCGGTAGGTGACGAGCGCGATGACCCCGGGCACGAGGAGCATCGCCGAGTAACGGAGCGCTTGCCACGTGCCCCGCCGGACCGACTCGTACTCCTCCCGCTGGTGGAGCCCCGCGAGGTAGGGGAAGAGCGGCGTCGTCACCGCCCCGGGAACCGAGAGCACCAGGATCCGCCACCCGTTCGCCGCGAGGAAGATCGAGAGCTGGTCCCGGCCGAGGGTGGCGACGATCAGCGGGATCATGTTCGTGACGAGGTAGCCGAGCAGGAGGCTGCCCATCAGCGGCCAGGCGTAGCGGAAGAGGTGGGACGCCTCGCTCCGGCGGAACCCGCGAACCCGCGGCAGGACCGTCGGGAGGCTGAACAGGGCGGAGGCCGCGGCGCCGATCGCGTACGCGACCGTCACCCCGAGGATCGCCCCGGAGCCCGTGGTGAAGGTGAAGGCGACGTAGATGAGGACCGGAAGCCGGACGAGGGCCTCGATCAGCGACGGGAACTGGGCCCGCAGCGAGTTCCCGAGCCCGATGTACATCTGGTTGTAGACCGTGGAGAACGTCCACAGGAGCGGGAGCGTCAGGAAGATCCCGAGCGAAGTGAGCTGCGTGCCCCCTTGGGCGATCGCGCCGAGCCCCCCGAACGAGAGCGGGGCGAAGACGAACAGGACCAGTCCCGCCGCACCGACCATCGATAGCCGCAGCCCGAGGTAGGTCGCGGTGTTCTCCTGCGGCGGCTTTCCGCGGGCGAGAAAGTAGCAGTACGCGCTCCCGAGGCGCAGGTCCCCTACGCCGTTGATGGAGGAGCCGATCAGGAGGAACAGCTGGGCCGTCCCGAGGAGCGCCTGACCGCCCGGGGGCGCCCCGATGCGATGCATCAGGAAGAAGCTCCCGACGAACCCGATGAGCTGAATCGAGATGCTGGTCGCGAAGACGGCCCCCGAGCTCAGGGTCAGAGAGTGCGCGAGCCGAGGAACTCCGTTGGACGGGGCGTCCGGCGCGCTCGAAGGACCCACGGTGACCGGCGGGACATGGCGGGCCCCGCTTCATATGTCCGTCGCCCGACCGCTACGAACCCTTCGGGCTCACGCCCCCGGGCGCGAGGTGGGAGGCAGCTCTTCCGACTCGCGCTCGATGAGCTCGATCCAAACCCCGTCCGGATCGGATAGGAACGCGAGCCGCTCGTTCCCTTCTCGGAAGGCGGGAATACGAACGCGGGCTCCAAGCCCGATGAGCCGCTCGACGACCCGGTCGAGCACGTCGACCCGAAAGCCGAGGTGATCGAGCTCATCGCCCTCGGCGTACGGCGGGTCGCCCGGATAGTAGTTGAGCTCGAGCACCGCCGCCGACACCGGGTCCGTGAGCTCCTGCCAGACCCCTCCCGCGGCCATCCGACCCGAGGCACCGGTCCGGAGACCGAGCCCCTCGGTGTAGAACCGGATCGACCGGGCCATGTCGCGGACCCGGATCCCTGTGTACTCGAGCGGCATCGCCCCCCTGACCCCACGATCGGGTCCTCGATGAGGCTTGCGACGGCCCGGGCGGGGGCGGCCGGGGGGTCCCGGCCCAGGAAGTTAACCTTATCTAATCATTAGATTCGCCGAACCTTCCATGTCCCCGCGTACCTCGCTGTCGGCGGCCGGCGACCTCTGGCCCGCGCTCTGGGAGACGTTCGTGGAGACGCGGCACCTTCACCTGCACCTGCTCCGCCGCGACCATGTCTCCCCCGGTCAGCATCTCGCCCTCCGCTGGATCCGGGAAGCGGACGGGGTCCGCCTCTCGGTTCTCGCGGACACGTTGGGCATCTCCCGTCCGGCCGTGACCTCGCTCGTCACCTCCCTCGAGTCTCGCGGGTGGGCTCGCCGACAGCACACGACCACGGATCGGAGGGGCGTCGTGGTCCGCATCACGCCGAAGGCCGAACGTCTGCTCCGCGAGTTCGATCGGGACGTCGCGGCGGTCGTGCGCGAGTCGACCGACTCGCTGCCGCCCGAGATGCGCGCCCGCACGGTGGAGGGCCTGAAGGCCCTCTCCGCCGGGATCCGCGCGCAGCGCGCCCGGTACGGCCTGCCCTGCCAGGGGAAGGCGCGATGAGCCCTGCTCCGGCGGCCGCCCCTCTGCCCGGGGCGCCGAACTCCAGCGAGTTCGATCCGGCGTACGCCCGGCGCGTGATGCTGATCCTGGCCGGGATCATCACGCTCGTGCTGTACATCGAGGGGATGCTCACCCCGTCGCTCAACACGATCGCGAGCGAGTTCCGGGTCACCCCGGGGCAGGTGAGCCTGATCCTGTCCGCCTACATCGTGACCGGTGTCGCCTTGAGCCCGGTCGTGGGAAAGCTCGGCGACATCTACGGCAAGAAGCGTGTCCTCGGGATCGTCCTCGTGATCTACACGGCCTGCGTCTCGGTCACGGGATTCTCGCCGAACTACCCGTTCATGGTCGCCGCCCGTGCGTTCCAGGGGATCGGCCTCACGATCTTCCCTCTCGGCCTGAGCCTGGTGCGGGAGGAGTTCCCGCGGGAGATGGTCCCGAGGGCCCAGGGCATCCTGAGCGCGATGTTCGGAGCCGGCTTCGCCGTGAGCCTTCCGCTCGGGGCGTGGGTCTCGGGGAACTTCGGTTGGCGGACGACCTACCATTCGGCGATCCCGTTCGTGGTCCTCCTCGCGATCCTCGTCTTCGTCTATGTGCGCGAGTCGAGGTATCGCCGGCCGGAAGCGAGGGTCGACTACGTCGGCGCCGCGATCCTCGCCCTCGCCCTCGCGTTCGTCGTGCTGGCCCTCTCGGAGGGCTCGACCTGGGGCTGGACCTCGACCCCGACCCTCGGGTTGTTCGGGGCCGGGGTGGCCCTGCTCGCTCCCCTCGTTCTCTACGAGCGGCGCTATCAGCGGTCCGGAGGGGAGGCGATCCTCGACTTCCGCTTGCTGCGTCAGCGCAACGTCATGGTGACGAACATCGTCGGGGCCGTGGCCGGCCTCGGGATGTACCTCGCCCTCCTGTCCATGACATTCCTGTTCGAAGCGCCCCCGTTCAGCGGGGGGTACCGGCTGAGCATCCAGAGCGCGGGCGACGCTCTCGTCCCCCTCGCCGTCGGGATGCTGCTCTTTGCCCCGGTGGCCGGGATCCTCGTTTCCCGGATCGGCACCCGGCCGATCACGCTCATCGGGGCGGCGGTCACGGGCGTCGGCTTCCTCCTCGCGGTGCCGGCGCAGTCGCTGGTCTCGCTCCTCGTGGTCGAGTTCCTGGTCGGGGCGGGGATCGGGATCGTGAACGCGGGAATGATCAACCTCCTCGTCCTCACGGTCGACCCGCGGGACATGGGGCTTGCGACGTCGATGAGCGCGGTGTTCCGCAACATCGGCAGTGCGCTCGGGGCGCCGATATCGGGATCGCTCCTCTCGACCTTCACGATCGCCGAGTACGGTCAGTCGGCGCCCGCGTTCGTCGCGTTCCAGTGGGCCTTCGCCATCGCCGCGATCACCTTCGCGTTCGCCGGCGGGTTCATCCTCTTCGGTCGGGAAGTGCTCGGCCAGAAAGTGGCCGCGGGCGCCATGGACGTGGCCGCGGACCCGACACGGGCGCCGACCGAGTGAGCGCCGCGAGCGCCGGCGCCGCCCCCGTCACCGGGCCGGTGGGGACTCCCGGCGACGTCGCCGGGCACCGATCACATAGATGACGGTCCCGGCCACCATCAGCCCGACCGCGAGGAGACCGAGCAGGAAGTCGGG
The DNA here is from genome assembly GCA_021821785.1 of Thermoplasmata archaeon. Taxonomy (GTDB): domain Archaea; phylum Thermoplasmatota; class Thermoplasmata; order Lutacidiplasmatales; family UBA184; genus Lutacidiplasma. The sequence goes on along the minus strand of JAKACD010000013.1, from coordinate 3,118 downwards.
GCTGGTAAAGAGACCCGAGAGGAACGACGGGGAAGGGGTCACGGCCGAAAAGGGGATCTGCACCGCGACCGCCCGATCGATCACCACGACGGTACCGGAGGCATTCGGGGTCTGGTAGCCCGACGGCGGCCCGACCGAGTACGTGTGAGTGCCGGCCGCGAGCGGCAGGGAGATCGAGGTCCCCGGGATCGGATGGGAGATCCCGTCCACCGTGAGCTCCCAAGCCGTGGCGTTCGGGAGGCCGGTCTCGGCGAAGGTGACGGGGTACAGGATCGGAGTGAACGCCACTGGGACGGTCTGGTTCGACGCGCTGACCGTGAGGGAGCCGTTGGTCGGGGAAGCGAGGAAGCCCGCCACGGCGGTGAGGACGTACGGATAGGTTCCGATCAGCGAACTGAAGTTGACGAAGGCGGTGGTCGAGGACCGGGACGTTGTGCCTAGGGTCACGGTCCAGTTCGTACCCGAGGGGAGCCCACTGGCCCGGAAGTCAACCTGATAGAGCTGGGCGCTGAAGACCTCGGTCAGCGTCTCATTGCCCCCGCGGACGGCGAGGCTGCCCGCGCTGGGAAGCACGCCGTAGCCGGCAGGACCGCTGACCGTGAAGGCGTACGACCCGTTCACGGCGGTGAACGCGATCGAGGGGCCCGAGGTGGACCGATTCTGGCTCCCGAAGACGACGCTCCAGGTACGGCCCGAGGGCAGTGTGCTCTCCGTGAAGGTGATCGTATAGTTCATGGGCTCGAAGCCGACCGCGACCGTTTCCGGGCCGCCGGAGACCGTCACGGTGCCGTGGGCCGTGATCGGCCGGTACCGGCTGTCCGACACCCCGATCGAGTACGCGTAGGACCCGTTCTCGAGGGCGAACGCGATCGAGGCGGTCCCGCTGGACCGGACGATCCCTCCGAGCGAGACGTTCCAGCTCGTTCCGCTCGGCAGGCCGGTCTCGTGGAAGTCGACGGAATAGGTCGGGGCGGGCGTCGCGCGGATCAGGAGGGACGCGGAGGCGGTGGACCCCTGGTGGTCCGTCACGGTCAGCCCCACCGAGTAGTTGCCGACCGCCGAGTAGGTATGGCTCGGGTCTTGCAGCGTGCTCGAGTTCCCGTCCCCGAACGTCCAGAAGTAGCTGTACGGAGGGACCCCGCCTCCCCCCGAGCCGGCGAACTGGACCGCGAGCGGGACCCCGCCGGAGGTCGGCGAGGCCGAGGCATGGGCGGAGAGCGGGCCCGAGACCGCGATCGACACGACCGCGCCGGCCGTCACGCCGTGGGCGTCCGTGACGGTGAGCGTCGCCGTGTACTGGCCCGCGACCGTGTAGGTGTGCGTGGGGTCCTGCGCCGTGCTCGTGGTGCCGTCGCCAAATGTCCAGGCGTAGGCGTACGGGGTGGTACCCCCGGACGCCGAACCCGTGAACACCACGGAAAGCGGCGCGGCCCCGCTGGTCGGGACAGCGGACGCGCTCGCGGAGAGCGGCGGCGCCCCGCCGCAGCTCAACGCACCGGGCGGCGACACGGTCGCCCCGGTCCGCACGTAGACGAACGTGCTTGTGCTGACGCAGCCCGGCGCCGAGATGTTGAGCCAGTACGGCCCCTCGACGAACTGGCCGGTGACCCGACCGTTCGGGTTCACCGTCAGTTGGTCGGTCGCGCCCATGCGGTTGAACTCGACCGTGGCGTTCAGGGGAGAGATGGCCGTGGAAAGGGTCCCCCACGGTGCGGCCGCGGTGCGGCCGTTCCACTGGCCCCGGGAGTTCTGGGTCGCGGGGAACTGGTACTCCCCGCCGTAGACGTAGGTGGCGTTCGGTTCCGGTGACGTGCCGAAGGTGAAGCCGTACGACCCCCCTCGGTACTGGAAGAACGGATACATGCAGTTCGTCGAGGTCGAGGAAGAAGGGGCCCCGCAGACCGAGGCGTTGACCTCGTACTCCCCACCCTGGGAGGAGGAGAACACGACCTGGCTGGGATAGGTCAGCGCACTCGAAGCGCCGAGCGCTGGAAGTCCGAGGTCGATCTGGCCGGCCGCGGCCCAACGGCCCGGCCAGTAGCTGTCGCACACATTGTCGCCCGGCGCGCAGGTCGACGGGATGGCCGGGTTGAGGGAGTGGCCGATCTCGTAGGCGAACGCGATCGCTCCCGGATTGCTCGCCCCCCACAAGAGGGTGTTCCCGGGGGCGGCCGTGGAATAGTACGGAGGAAGGACCAGGGTGCCATTGACGAGCGTAACGGAGCCCGCGCCTCCGCTCGTCTGATCGGCGACGGAGATCGTCCAGCCCTGCGTGGCGCTCTGGGCGACCCCGGAGTAGTTCACGTCGAGCGTATCGTTGCTGTGCATCACGAGGATGCCGGTCGTCCCGGCCGCGTCCAGGGGACCCGCGAAGGCGGCGTTCTCTACCGATCCCTGAAGCTGCCATACGACCGCGCAGGCGAACCATTCGTTCGACCCCGGCGTCCATACCGGGGCGAACGCTCCGTCCGGGAGGCAGTCCGCGGCGCCGCTATTGGGGCCGGTCGAGGCGGGGGGAGCCGGATAGAATTGGAATTCCAGGAACGCCTGGTTCCCGCCCCCCGTGCTCTGGGTGTCGTAGACCGTGCCCCCGAACCAGAGCGTCGCGTAGAAGTCCCCTTGCGCGTAGGTAGTGCCGTCCGCCGGAAGGGAGACCTGGAAGTGGGCGTCCTCGCCGGACCCGACGGCCGTGGAGATGTAGCTCACGGTGGGCTCATCGTGCCCGTAGCAGAAGCTCGGGTCGTACGTGGCCCAAATCGTGGAGGCCCAGTACATCCCATCGCACTGCAACGTTTGGTTCGACGAGTTCGATGTCGTGAGCGTGGGGCTCTTCCCGAGGGCCGGGGAGTTCGTGGCCGCCGAATGCGCCCCGGCGAGCGCGGCCGCTAGGGGCGGCGGCGGGGAGGGCGGGGCCGGAGCGGAGGCGGACGGCGAGGCGAGACCGCTCGAAGGCCCGATCAGGAGCACCCCCACCACGAGGAGGGCAAGCCACCCGGCGCGGCGAAGGCTCGGGATGGTCCGGCGGTGCGTCACAGTGCGAACCCACCGGCGGCGGTCGAGACTAATAAGCCCTCTCTGGCGGGGAAGGGGGGGTGGGAGCACGGGGATTTGAACCCCG
>JAKACD010000059.1 GCA_021821785.1 Thermoplasmata archaeon | reverse complement strand
GACCGCGCCGCCGGCCGCGCGCGCGGCCCCCGCCGCCGCGCCGCCCCCCGCGACCGAGGCGAACCTCAAGGCGTGCCCGAACTGCGCCAAGGAGATCCCGCCGGAGTACCTCGTCTGTCCGTTCTGCGGGGCGGTCACCCAGTAACCGCGCGGTAGAGGGCCCCGAACGGGGCGAACCACGAACCCTTTCCCTCACTCTTTATCCCGCCCCAGGCTTCGGGGGACCGGTCGGGCATGGTCGGAGACGTGGACCGCGGTCGCCTCAAGATCGAGTGGGCCCGGGGCCACATGCCCGTGCTCGAAGGGATCCGACGGCGGTTCGAGGCCGAACGTCCCCTCGCGGGGCTCACGGTCTCCGCAGTGCTGCACGTCGAGGCGAAGACCTGCGCGCTCGCGCTGGCGCTGAAAGCGGCCGGCGCGGACGTGCGGCTCGCCGCGAGCAATCCGCTCTCGACCGATGACGACGCGGTCGCCGCGGTGCGCGAGATGGGCGTCGAGACCCTCGCGGAGAAGGGCGAGTCGATCGCCCAGTACCGGGCGGGCATCCAGGCGATGCTCGACGCGGACCCGGACGTCATCGTGGACGACGGCGCGGACCTCGTCGCGCTCGCGCACAGCGCCCGGCGCGACCGGGGGAAGATCCGGGGCTCGACCGAGGAGACGACCACGGGGGTCACGCGACTGCGGGCCCTCGAGCGGTCGGGAAAGCTCCTCTTCCCCGCGATCGACGTGAACGACGCCGAGATGAAGCATCTCTTCGACAACCGCTACGGGACGGGGCAGTCGACCCTCGACGGGATCCTGACGGCGACGAACCTCCTCATCGCCGGCAAGGTCTGCGTCGTCGCCGGGTACGGCTGGTGCGGCAAGGGGGTCGCCGCCCGACTGCGGGGCCTCGGTGGGGACGTCATCGTGACCGAGATCGACCCGGTCCGCGCCCTCGAGGCGCGGCTCGACGGCTTCCGCGTCCGCCCGATGATCGAGGCCGTCCGCGAGGCCGACCTGATCGTCACCGTCACGGGGAACACCGGGGTCGTCCGCTCCGAGCACTTCCGCCTCCTGAAGGACGGCTGCCTCCTCGCGAACGCCGGCCACTTCGATGTCGAGGTCGCGCGGACGGAGCTCGAAGGGATCGCGGTGAGCCACCGGACCGCCCGGCCCCACGTGGAGGAGTACCGCTTCGCCGACGGACGGCGCACCTACCTCCTCGGGGAGGGGCGGCTCATCAACCTCGCCGCCGGCCAGGGCCACCCGGTCGAGATCATGGACCTCTCCTTCGCCCTCCAGGCCCTGAGCGCCGAGCACCTCGCCCGGCACGGCCGGGAGATGGCGGCGAAGGTCCATCGCGTCCCGGCCGCCCTCGACCGCGAGGTCGCCGAGGCGGCGCTCGCCCCGATGGGGGTCCGCCTCGATACGCTGACCCCGGAGCAGGTGAAGTACGCATCCGAATGGGAAGGAGGAACGTGATCCAATGAGCGAAACCAAGGTGCCGAGCGACCGCTACTATACGAAGAGCCACGAGTGGGTCCGGGTCGAAGGGGACCGCGCGACCGTCGGGATCACCGATCACGCGCAGGCCGAGCTCACCGACATCGTGTTCGTCGACCTGCCCGCGGCGGGGAAGACCGTCGCGAAAGGGGCGAGCGTCCTCGTCCTCGAGTCCGTAAAGACCGTCGCCGACGTCTACGCCCCCGCCGACGGGACCGTGGGCGAGGCGAACCCCGAGCTCAAGGCGCATCCCGAGCTCATCAACCAGGACCCGTACGGTAAGGGCTGGCTCTACCGGCTGAACCTCGCGCACGGGATCGATCCGAAGGAGCTCCTGAGCGCCGAGGCGTACCAGGCGCACCTCGCCTCGGGCGGGTGACGGGGTCCCCCGCGATCGGCCGGCCCAGGGTGAGAGGGCCCCGGCGGGCTCACTTCCCCTGGAACTTCGGCGGCCGGCGCTCGAGGAACGCGCGCATCCCCTCGGTCCGGTCCTCGGTGCCGAAGGTGTGGCCCGCGCTCTCCGCCTCGAGGTAGAGGGCGCTCGCGAGCCCCGCGTCGAGCCCCCGGTCGATGACCTGCTTGATCCACTGCACCCCGAGCGGGGCGCGGCTCGCGATCGTGTCGGCGAGCGCCTGGACCTCCTCGCGCGCCCGGGCGGCCGGGACGAGCTTCGCCACGAACCCGAGCCGATGCGCCTCCTCGGCGCGGATCGGAGTTCCGGAGTAGACGAGCAGCTTGGTCTGGGCCCGGCCGATGAGCCGGGCGAGGCGCGTCGCGCCGCCCATGCCGGGATGGATCCCGACCGTCACCTCGGGAAGCCCGAGCTGGGCCCCCTCGGCCGCGACAAGGAAGTCCGCGGCGAGCGCCAGCTCGAGCCCGCCGCCGAGGGCGTACCCCTCGACGAGCGCGATCACGGGCTTCGGGAACCGCTCGATCCGCTCGGCGACGCGCTGGCCGAGGAAGCCGAAGGCGATCCCCTCGGCGAGCGTCTTCTTCGCCATCTCGGCGATATCGGCGCCGGCCGCGAAGACCGGCGAGGAACCGGCGAGCACGACGACCCGAAGGTGCCGGTCCGCCTCGAGCGAGCGGAACGTCTCGTCGAGCTGGTTCAGGACCTCGGAGTTGAGCGAGTTCAGCACCTCGGGCCGGTCGAGGAGAACCCAGGCGACCGGGCCCGCTCGCTCCACCCGGACCACCGACAGCGGCCAGGTGCGCTCGCCGCGCCGGGCGCGCTCGACGAGCTCCTTCGAGACCGGGAAGTTCCCCGGCCAGCGCTTCGCGTACTCCTCCACGAGGGCGAGGCCCTCGGAGAGACCTACCGCCGAGAGCTGGGCGAACGGGCCGACCTTCCGCCGCAGCCCGACGGTGGCGCCCCGGTCGGTCGCCTCGGCGCTCGTCACGCCCTCCTCCACGAGCCGGGTCGCGATCCCGATCGTGAGGCCAAGGAGCCGCCGTCGCACCGCCTCCTTCTTCTCGGCCTCGACCGCCGTCTCCTTCCACGCCCACGGCTTCCCCGAGCGGAACTGCGACTCGAGGAGCGCGGCGGGCGCGTACGCCGGGCCGAACGCCCGGTAGAGGGACGACTCCGCGTGGAACGCGATCGGGATGCCCGTGACGTTCATCAGCTCGAACGGGCCGAGGGTCGCGCCGAAGAGCTCGCGGCCGACCTCCTCGATGGTCGCGAGGCTTGCGACGCCCTCCTCGGCAAGGCGGGCCGCCTCGTTGAGGTACGGCACGAAGAACCGGTTGACGCAGAACCCGGCCGCATCCCGGGTCGTGATCGGCACCTTGCGGAGGAGGTAGCTGAACCGATCGAGCGCGCGGAGGACCGTCGGGTCGGTCGTTGGACCCCCGATGATCTCGACGAGCTTGTTGACGGCCGCCGGGAAGAAGAAGTGGAGCCCTGCGAAGCGGTCGGGGTGCGGGAACTCCTTCCCGAGCGCCTCGACGGAGAGCGACGAGGTGTTCGTGACCACGATCGTCTCGGGTCCGACGTGGGGCGCGATCTCGGTGAACAGCGCGCGCTTCACCTCCGCGTCCTCGAAGACCGCCTCGATCACGAGGACGGCCCCGTCGACCGCTTGGGCGAGGTCGGTGCCGAACGAGATGCGGCCGAGGACCTCGTCGCGCCGGGCGGGGGTCATCTTCTTCCGGGCGATCGCGCCCTCGAGCATCTTCTCCAGGATCCCGCGGCCCCGGGCGATGGCCGCGGCGTCCACGTCGCGGACTCGGACGGTGAACCCGGCTTGCGCGCAGGTCTGGGCGATGCCGCTGCCCATGTTGCCGCCGCCGAGCACTGCGATCGGGCCGGGCGGACGGATCGGCTCCACGACCATGGATCTCGTTCCCGGGAACCGACCGAACGGCTCCCGATCGCGGACGAGGGGACACGACACTTAACCCTTCGGACCGCCGACCGAGACCGGGCCGAAGAGTCCCTGTACCCCGAGCGCATGGGACGGTCGTGCCCGCCGACCCGGAAGCGCTCGCGATCGAGGCCGCGCTCGAAGCCGAACGCCAGTTCGTCCTGACCCTCGGCGGCCTCGCCCTCGAGATCGCGGGCGCGACCCTCGTGACCCACGAGAAGCTCGCGGTCCCGCGCTTCAATTTCGTCCAAGAGGTCGGCGTGGGCCGGGAGCGCCAGTCGGGGTTCTTCGAGCGGGCGCTCGACCACTACTTCCAGCGGGCGATCCGACCGACCTTTAGGGTCCCGTTCCCGGTTCCCGATCACCTCGACCAGGGGCTGCGCCGGTTCGGCTTTCTACCGAAGACGTCGCCGCTCTCGCTGATGCTCGCTTCGGGCCGATCGGCCCCCGGGCCGGGCGACGAATTCGCCGTACGGCCGGCGGAACGCTCCGAGCTCGACCGCACCGCCGCCTTCTGGACCTCCGAGCGGGAGCGTCCCGAGTTCCGCATGGCCCTCGACCTCGCCTGGAACCACCCGAACCCCCACGAGCGGCTCGTCCCGCTCCTCGCGCTTCGGGACGGTACGCCGGTCGCCTCGGCCCTCGTCTACCGTTACCGATCGTCCGCGGGGATCCACGCGGTCGCCACGGCCGCGCCGGCGCGGGGCCAGGGGGCCGCCTCGGCGCTCGTGCGCTACGTTCTCGCCCAGGACCCGGCGGGGACCCCGGTGCGCTACTCGATGTTCGCCGACACCGCTCGGCTCGCGACCCGCCTGACCGCGCTCGGCTTCGAGACGAAGCGAACGTTCCAGGAGTATGTGCTCCCCCCGGAAGCGAACCTCGCCTTCCCTCCGCCGGGTCCGCCGACGCCCCCCCAGTGGCGGCCGCCCCGGACCTCCGGGCGACCTGGGTCGTCCGGCTAGTGGTCTAACCGCGGGTGCGCAGGCTCTGCAGCTTCATCCGCTGCTCGAGCGACGCGATGGTGCGGATTGTCGAGACGACCGTGTCCGCGTTCAAGGAGATCGAGTCGATCCCCTCCCGCACCAGGAACTCGGCGAACTCGGGGTAGACGCTCGGCCCCTGCCCGCAGATCCCGACCGTCCGGCCCTCGGCGTGGGCCCCCTCGATCAGGAGCGAAATCGCGCGCTGGACCGCCGGGTCGCGCTCATCGAAGTACCCCATGCGGCCCAAGGTCTCCGAGTCGCGGTCCGCGCCGAGCACGAGCTGGGTGAGGTCGTTCGACCCGATCGAGAACCCGTCGCAGTGCTTCGAGAACTCCCGGGCCAAAAGGACGGTCGACGGGACCTCCGCCATGAGGTAGAGCTGGAAGTCGCGGGAGCGCCGGAGCCCTTGGGCGCGCATCATCTCCGCGATCTCCTCGAGCTCCCAGGTGTTGCGGACGAACGGCAGCATCACCATGGCGTTCCTGAGCCCCATCTCGGTCCGGACGCGGTGGATCGCCTCGAGCTCGGCGAGGAACGCGGGTTTGTAGACCGGGGAGATGTAGCGCGAGCAGCCGCGCCAGCCGATCATCGGGTTCTCCTCGTTCGGCTCGAACTCCGCCCCGCCCGGCATCCCGCGGTACTCGTTGGTCTTGAAGTCGGAGGTCCGGATGATCACCGGACGAGGGGCGAACGCCTGGCAGACCTTCCCGACGCCCTCCGCGAGCCGCCGGACGAGCTCCTCCTTCTTCCCTTTCTTGAGGAGGGCGAGCGGGTGCTCCCGCACATGGGCTGTGAAGATGAACTCGATCCGGAGGAGGCCGACCCCCGACACCGGTAGGTGGGCGTATTCCTCCGCCTTCTCGGGCACGCCAACGTTCACGTAGATCTTGGTCGCGGTGACGGGCACGCCCGCGTGGGGGTGGCCCCCGCCCGAGACCGCGGCCGCCCCTGCGGAAGGCGCCGGCGCGCGCTTCGCCCGGGGCGCTGCCCCCTTGAACACCAGACCGGCCTTCCCATCGACCGTCACCTCCATCCCGTCGGTGAGGGTCGCGGTCGCCTCGCGGGTCCCGACAACGCACGGGACTCCGAGCTCGCGCGAGACGATGGCGGCGTGGCAGGTCATCCCGCCCTCGTCCGTGACGATGGCGGACGCCTGGGACATCGCCGGCACCATGTCCGGTGTCGTCATCGACGTGACGAGCACTTCGCCGGCCTTCAGCTTCTCCATCTCGGCCGCCCCGTGGAGGATCCGGGCGATGCCGGTCGCGATCCCGGGGCTGGCGCCGAACCCCCGGAGGATCGGTCCCGCCTCCGCCTTCCCCTCGCCGGACGCGCGTTCCGCGGTGGCTCCCGGTGCTGTGGACGTAGGTATGGTCGTCACGGGTCTTGCCTGCACGATGTAAAGGGACTCGACATCGCCGCACCACTCGACGTCCATCGGGCGGCGGTAGTGCGACTCGATGAGGCGCGCGAGCGAGACGAGCTGGCTCAGCCGATGGTCGGGGAGCTTCTGCGCCCGGCGCTCGGCCGCCGGCACCTCTTCGCGACGGTTCCCGCCGCCGTCGGCGCGGACGATGCGGATCTTCTGCTCGGAGAGCTGCTTGTGCACGACCTTCAAGCTGACCCCGTCGACCACGTAGTGGTCCGGCGTCACCTCGCCCCCGACGATCGCCTCGCCGAGGCCGAAGCCGGCCTCGACGATCATGTGGTTCTCCCCCGTGTTCGGGTCGCGCGTGAAGAGGATCCCGCTGACGACCGAGTCGACCATCTTCTGGACGAGGACGGCCAGGCGGACGTTCGCATGGTCGAACCCCTTCTTCTGACGGTACACGAGGACCCGCGGCGTGAACAGCGAGCCCCAGCATTTCTTGACGGCGGTAAGGATCTGGTCCGTGCCGGTGACGTTGAGGTACGTCTCCTGGAGGCCCGCGAACGAGGCCCCCTCGAGATCCTCGGCGGTGGCGCTCGAACGGACCGCGGAGAAGCGGACCGAGTGTCGGCGCACGTAATGCTCGTACGCCTCGCGGATCACGCGCTCGAGATCCGGCGGGAATTCGGCGGATTCGAACGCCGAGCGGATCCGCTGGGAGGAGGCCTCGATCGTTTCCGGCTTCGCCACATCGATCGCGGCCAGGGCGGCCGGTATCTCCTGCCGCAGCGCGGTCTGGTCGACGAACGCTTGGTACGCCTCGGTAGTGACGACGAAGCCCGGAGGGATCGGGAGGCCCTGGCGCACGAGCTCGCCGAGCTTGCTCGCCTTGCCCCCGACCAGGGGAAGGTCCGACTCCGAGACCTCGGCGAGATCGACCAGGAGCGGCATCGGCGAGACCTCAGCGGCCCCCACGCTCGAGAACGTAGGCGCGAAGGTCCGACGTCGGGGAGTAGGCATGGACGACGTGCTCCTCGACGACCGCAAAGCGGTCCTCGGAACCGAGCGCGTCCATCATCGCCTTCCTGCTCTCCTCGCGGCGCTCGCGGTCCGTCACTTCGTAGTAGTAGAGCCGTCCGCCGGGCGCGACGGCCCGTGCTACCGAGGCAATGTACTTAATCCCTTCGCGAGGGAGATTCAAGACGACGCGTTCCCGGGGCTCGGCGGTCGGTAGGAACTCCTCCAGCCGCGCTTCGACGGCCTCGACCCGACGGGCGAACGGATACCGGGCGAGGGTCGCCCGGAGCAAGGCGATCGCCTCGGGATTTGCGTCGACGGCCGTCACCGAGCGGGCCCGGCCGTCACGGGCGATCGTGAGGGCGAACGGGCCGATCCCCGAGCACAG
>JAKACD010000012.1 GCA_021821785.1 Thermoplasmata archaeon | reverse complement strand
CCCGGTACAACGGGACGAAGGACCGATAAACGGCGGGGGTAACTATGACCCTCTTAAGGTAGCGTAATACCTTGTCGCTTAATTGGCGACTTGCATGAAGGACCAACGAGAGCTCTACTGTCCCCGCTCGGAAGCCGGCGAAACTGACTCATTGGCGAGCAGTCCAATGTCTTCCGTCTGAAAGCGAAGACCCCGTGGAGCTTTACTGCAGCCTGCGGTTGTGATACTAATCCGAATGTGTAGCGTAGGCGGGACTCGTTACCAGGGCGGACCGCTAGGTCCGTTCCGAGAGGCCGATGAAACACCGCCCTTCCGGGTTGGTATCGCTCACCCCGCGAGGGGGACACCCGTAGGTAGGCAGTTTGGGTGGGGCGCCACGCCCTCCAAAAAGTAACAAGGGCCCCCAAAGGTCGGCTCAGGTGGGTCAGAAATCCACCGTAGAGTGCAAGGGCAAAAGCCGGCTTGACGGGAATCTGCTTAACGAGGATTCCCGATGCGAAAGCAGGGCCTAGCGAACCACTGTGCCTCCCCTGTAGGGGCCAGTGATAAGAGAAAAGTTACCCCGGGGATAACTGAGTTGTCTCCAGCAAGAGTCCCTATCGACCTGGAGGCTTGCTACTTCGATGTCGGTTCTGCCTATCCTGGTGGTGCAGCAGCTACCAAGGGTGGGGTTGTTCGCCCATTAAAAGGGATCGTGAGCTGGGTTTACACCGTCGCGAGACAGGTGTGTTGCTTTTTGGCGGAAGTGCAAGGGTCTCTGACGAGAAGGTTCCCACAGTACGAGAGGAACGGGGAATCGGCGCCTCTAGTCCATCAGTTGTCCGGCAGGGCATCGCTGAGCAGCCACGCGCTCCGGGATAAGGGCTGAAAGCATCTAAGCCCGAAACCCCCTCGAAAAAGAGAGACCTCCAAGGACATTCGTAGAAGACGAGCTCGATAGAGCCGGGGTGTACGCGGAAAGCCTTCGGGCGATCCGCTCAGCCCGCGGCCACTAACGTCCGCAGCTACATCAACTGGTTGCGCTTGGCAGTTAAGCAGAACGCGTGTGGTTCTTTTTTCCCCGGAACCGACCCCCGGGCCGAACGGCTCGACGGGGTTTTCCCGTCCGGTGGCTCAGGAGAGGCGTGCCGTCGCTCGGCGTCAGCCGCACCCACTGGCCCGTGGTCGCGTGGATCCGCCTGAAGCTCCCGCCCCGGCCGCCGCCGACCCTGTTGATGCCCGGTCCGCCGCCGCCCCTCGAGCCGCCGCTCGAGATCCTCGAGCCGAACCCGGTCGCCACCGACCCGCGCCGCCGGGTCTTTGCCTACGAGGAGGACCACGACACCTGGGTGCTGCGGCTCGTCTGGGACTCCGACGACCCCGATCTCCTCGAGGCCGAGTGCCGCGCGCCGCTCTTCGGCAGGCGCCTCCCGAAGGACGACGTGGCGGCGTTCTGGGCCGCGGTGAAGCCGCTCGTCGCTCCGATCGGGCCGCTACCGGTCGACGGGGCCGATCCTCTCCCCTAAGCGTCCCGGGCATGCGCGAAGCGTAAAAGCCCGGGGGCGGGTCCCGCCCGGCGTGCTCCGGGCGACGTTCCAGCATTTCCCCGGGATCGGCGCGACCACCGAGGCCGAGCTGTGGCGCGCGGGGTACCGCGATTGGCGGGAGCTTCTCGACCGCCCCGAGCGGCTCGGCGCCGACGTCGCCGGCCGCCGGCGTCTCGCCGACGAGGTGGCGGCGAGCGAGCGGGCGCTCCTCGCGCGGGACGCCCACTTCTTCGCCCGCCGCCTCGCCGAGGGGGAGCACTGGCGGGCCTACCCCGAGTTCGCCCACGAGACGGCCTACCTCGACATCGAAACGACCGGCCTCTCCCCGTTCCAGGGGATCGTCACGGTCGTGACGGTCCACGGCGGCGGCGCGACCCGCTCGTTCATCGCCGGCGAGGACCTCGAGGAGCTTCCTGCATACCTCCGTCGCTTCGGCGTCCTCGTCACGTTCAATGGGCGCCGCTTCGACGTCCCGTTCCTGGCCATGACGTTCCCGCAGCTGATCGTACCGCCGCTCCACATCGACCTGCGCTTCCTGTTCTACCGCCTCGGGATCGCGGGCGGGCTGAAGCGGATCGAGGCGCGACTCGGGGTCGGCGACCGCTCGGGCGTCGAGGGGATCCAGGGACCGGACGCGGTACGCCTCTGGCAGGAGTACCGCCGTGGCAGCCGGGACGCGCTCGAACGGCTCGTGCGATACAACCGCGCCGACACGGTCAACCTCGAGCCGCTCCTCGAGCGCGCGGTCCGGGACCTCGGCGGTCGGCTCTTCGCGGCCCCGGCTCCCTCCGGGCCGGGCCCCCACCCGGCGGTCGCGGAGGGCTAGGCGGCGTGGCGGGAAGTCCCGAGATCGCGGTCGTCGTCGGCGACTATTCACGACGGCGCTACCTTCCCTTCGCCCTCGCATCGCTGGGTGCGCAGACGCTGGCCCGAGAACGGTTCGAGATCGTCGTCACGAAGAACTGGCGGGACCCCGAGGTCGACCGGTCGCTCGCAGCGCTCGGGGCGACCATCCTGTTCGACGAGGAACCCCGCATCGGCCGTTGGCTGCGCCGCGCGGTGAACGCCTGCCGCGCCCCGATCGTCACGTTCCTGGACGACGACGACGAGTTCGAACCCGAGCGACTCGAGCGCGTCCTCGGAGCCTTCGCGGAGCATCCGGAGCTCGGGTTCTATCGGAACCGGGTCCGGGTGATCGACCGCGAGGGCCGGTCGGTTCCCGCGGTCGATTGGCGGGAGCTCGAAATCGACCCCGCCTTCGACCGGACCGGCCCCGTCTACCTCGATCGGCACGACGAAGCGCGCGTCCTCGACCTGGTCGCTCTCCATTCGCACGCGACCTTCAACTCCAGCACGATGGCCGTGCGCCGCGACCTCTTGGAAGGGAGCGCGGGGGCCGCGTTCGAGACGACCGAGCTTCCCGACCTCGCCCTCGCGCTCCTCGGGATCCTTTCCGGCCGCCCGCTCTTCCTCGACGATCGAAGGCTCACGCGCTTCCGCTACTACCGGGAGAGCGTGACCCACGAAGTCCCGTGGCTGAGCCGGGCCGAGTCCTCGTTCCGAGCCCTCGCCGAGGTCGCGGCCCGGCACGCCCGGCCGGATCTCGCCGAGTGGCTCGACGAGAACGCGGTCCACTTCGGCCGGATGTACCGGGGCGGCGAGCTCGTGGGGCGGGTCGCGGCCCGGGGGGATCGGCGCGAGGTGGCGCAACGTACCGCCGGGTATCTCCGCCTCCTCGGCCGCCACCCGAAGGAGCGGGCATGGACCGTCGACACGTGGGCCGCGGCGATCTACGGCCTCGCGTACGTCGTGCTGCCCGCACCGGTCGCCCGCTTCGCCCGCCGTCGCCTGGTCGCGCGGGGCATGTCCGCTTAGGACGGACCGGTCCGCCGGGGGGTCGAGGCGATCTCGAGCACCGGCGGAGGGATCGGCCAGCCCTCGGGGGGCGAGGCCGCGCGCACCCGTTCGAGGGCGCTCGCGCAGTACTCGGTCGACGAATCGACGTGCAGGTAGTGGCGCCCCAGGCGGCGGGCCACGGCCGCCACGGTTCCCGTGCCGCCGAACATGTCGAGCACGACGTTCCCCCGATAGCTGTAGAACTTCACGACCCGCTCGATCAGCTCTTCGGGGAACGGCGCCGGATGCCCGTGGCGCTTCCGCTCGGGGGGGATCCACCAGAATCCGTCGGAGAACCGTTCGAACTCCCGCGCGGTGATGTCGATCGCGGCGGGGTCCCCCGGCAACTTCCACTGCCCCTTCGAGAAGACGAGCACGTACTCCCAGGAGGGGACGATGTGGGGGTTCGATGGGCTCTTCCAGCTTCCCCAGGCGGTCCGCCGCCCCATCGTCTGCTTGTACCAGATGATCTCGGTGCGCATGATGTAGCCGAGGGCCCGAAGGTCGCGCGAGAGGTCGTGGTGGATCGGCCGGAAGTCCTTGATCGACGTCGGCGCGACGTTCAGCACGAAGCGGCCGCCCGGTACGAGGACACGGTGCAGCGCCCGCCAGACCTCCTTGAGCCACTCGAGGTACTGCTCGGGGGCAAGATCATCGGAATACCCCCGATACGGGATCCGAACATTGTAGGGCGGACTCGTCACGGCGAGATGCACGCTCTCGCCCGGAAGCTGCTCGAGCACGGTGAGCGCATCGCCCTGGACGACGCGGTCGAACGGCCCGGAGGGCGGTGTGCGTACGCGGCGAGCCATCTCCCCGCGCGAGCGAACACCGTGAGATGAACGTTCGCCCGAGCCGGTCCTCTCACGTCGCGAAGGGCCGAAGGGCATCGAGCTCGTCTGCGACCCGCTCGGCGATCGCGAACGCGGCGGTCGCCGCGGGGGACGGGGCATTGAGCACGTGGAGCGCTCCGGGTCCGCGGACGAAGACAAAGTCATCCTCAAGGCTCCCGTCGGGCCGGACGGCCTGCGCCCGAACCCCGCTCGTGCGGGGACCCAGGTCGGAACGACGGACCTCCGGCCAGAGCGCGCGCACGGCCTCGAGGTAGGCGCGGGGGCTCCACGAGCGGAGCCATTCGCGCGCCGAAAGCGCCGCGTAGCGACGGGCGAGCCCGACCACGCCGCGGAAGAGCGCGAGACGGGCGAGCTCGCGCGGCTCCCACACGCCGGGGCGATAGCCTTCCCGGGCAAGCGCCAGGGCCGCGTTCGGTCCCGCGAGCAAGCGTCCGTCGATGGTGGGCGTCAGGTGCACCCCGAGGAACGGCACCGCGGGGTCGGGAACGGGATAGACGAGGCAGGGCACTCGGGCCCGGAGCCGCGGGGAGAGCTCGTAGAAGTCCCCACGGAACCCCACGATCTGGACCGGGGGATTGACGCCCATCGCCCGCGCGACCAGGTCGCTCTGAAGGCCGGCGCAGTTGACCACGCCGCGGGCCCGGACGCGACCCGCGCTTCCCGTGAGGGTCCAGCCCCCGGCGTCCCGGTCGCCTCGTTCGAAGGTCCAGCCGGTCCGCACGGCGGCTCCGTGCGCGGAGAGCTCGGTCGCAAGGTGGCGGGCGAGCGCAGGATACGAGACGATCGCGGCGGTAGGCACCTCGAGCGCCCCGTACCCCGCCACCCCCGGCACACGGTCGGCCAGCTCCTGGGCGTCGAGGCGACGCACCGAGTCGACCCCGTTCGCCCGCGCCCGGTCGGCGAGCTCGCTCAGGGTGGCTCCCTCGCTCGGGCGCGCGGCGACGATCAGCTTGCCGAGGGTGCGGACCGGGACCGAGCGCTCGCGCGCGAAGGCGAGCAGCGCCTCCCGCCCCTCGAGGCAGAGGCGGGCCTTGAGCGAACCGGGCCGGTAGTAGACCCCCGAATGGACGACCCCACTGTTGTGGCCGGTCTGGTGGAGCCCGACCGCGGGTTCCTTCTCGAGGATTGCCACCGACCAGTCCGGGTGGCGAGCGGCGAGGGCCCGGGCGACGGTGAGCCCCACGATCCCTCCCCCGAGCACGGCGAGGTCGTACATCTCGGACATCGGAGGGGGGCCGTTCTCTCGGAGCAGCCCGCCCGTGGGGGAGGCAGCACGGGGTCGTAAAGCCCCGGAGCCCCCCCTCGTCTCCACCCTGGGCGAGGTCAGCGAAGGCGTTCGCAGGGGGACGCGCTCGTCAACTGAGGCCGAGCGAAAGTTTACGTTATAATCTACGCCCGGGTCCCCGCGGCCGATTCCATATGCCTACTCAAGTCGTGGTCCCGAAGGAAGTCGCCACGGGAGAGCGGCGCGTGGCCCTCGTGCCCGAGGTCGTCCGGGCCTTCACCAAGTCCGGGGTTGCGGTCGCCGTCGAGGCCGGTGCGGGCCTCTCGGCGGGCTATCCCGACTCTGCCTACTCGGCGGTCGGAGCGACGATCGAGACGGACCGGACGAAGCTCTACGGCTCGGCCCAGCTCGTGCTCAAGGTGCAGCCTCCGACGACGGAGGAGGTCGGCTGGATCCCGTCCGGCGCGGTGGTCATCGCGCTCGTGAACGCGTCGCGCAACCTCGATCGGGTCGGCGCGATGCGGGACCGCCACCTCACGGTCTTCGCCCTCGAGCTCCTGCCGCGGATCACCCGGGCCCAGAGCATGGACGTCCTGAGCTCGCAGGCGACGGTCGCGGGGTACCGCGCCGCGCTGATCGGCGCAGAGCTCACGCCGAAATTCCTCCCGATGCTGACGACCGCGGCCGGAACGATCCGACCTTCGAAGGTTCTCGTCCTTGGGGCGGGGGTGGCGGGGCTGATGGCAATCGCGACCTCCCGCCGCCTCGGCGCGATCGTCGAAGGCTACGATGTCCGGCGGGCGGCCGGCGAGCAGGTTCGCAGCCTCGGCGCCAAGTTCCTCGAGCTCCAGATCAACGCCGAGGGCACCGGTGGCTATGCCCGGGAGCTCACGGAGGAGGAGAAGAAGCAGGAGGCGGAGATGGTCGCGAAGGCGGTCGCGGAGGCCGACATCGTGATCACGACCGCGGCGATCCCGGGCCGACGGGCGCCGATCCTCGTGCGCGAACCGATGGTCGCGCGGATGCGGCCGGGCTCGGTGATCGTCGACCTCGCGGCCGAGACCGGCGGGAACTGCGAACTCACGCAACCCGGCTCGACGATCGTCGCGCACGACGTCACGATCGCCGGTCCGCTGAATCTCCCGAGCCAGCTCCCCTTCCACGCGAGCCAGATGTACGCGAAGAACCTCCAGTCGTTCCTCTCGCTCCTGCTGAGCAAGGAGGGCGCGCTCGTGACCGACTATTCCGATGAGATCCTGAAAGGGACCTTGCTCGTCGCGGGGGGGAGCGTCTTACATGCGCCGACCGCGGCACTCCTCGCGGGAGGTCGCTAGATGGCCGCGGACCTGTGGACGGCGCTGTTCATCGCGCTGCTCGCGATCTTCACCGGCTATGAAGTGATCAGTCGAGTCCCGGTGCTCCTCCACACGCCGCTCATGAGCGGCTCGAACTTCATCCACGGGATCGTGCTCGTCGGCGCGATCGTCGCGCTCGGGCTCGCGACCACCCCGCTCGAGCAGGCGATCGGACTCGTCGCCGTCGTGATGGGGGCGCTCAACGTGACGGGCGGCTACGTCGTCACGGAGCGGATCCTCGCGATGTTCGACCGCTCCCGGCCGAAGGGAGGGGCGAAGTGACGCTCCCCGACATCCAGGACGTGATCAACGCGATCTACGTGGTCGCGGTCCTGGTCTTCATCCTCGGGCTCCGCGCGATGAGCAGCCCGGCGACCGCCCGGCGCGGGATCCTCTACGCCGGGGTCGCAATGCTGCTCGCGGTCCTGGTCACGTTCTTCAGTCCCGGGCTCTCCAATTTCGCGCTGATCGCTCTCGGTGTGATCGTCGGGGGCCTTGGGGGCTTCTACTGGGCGCGCGTCGTGAAGATGACCGCGATGCCTCAGATGGTCGCGATGTTCAACGGGATGGGGGGCGGCTCGGCCGCGGCGATCGCCGCGGTGGAGCTCCTTGGGAACCTCTCCGATCCCGCGACCTCGGGCCTCAGCATGGCGGGCGCGATCATCGGGTCGATCTCGATCGCCGGCAGCGTCATCGCGTTCTTGAAGCTCCAGGGCTGGATCACGTCGAAGCCGATCGTGCTCCCGGGCCGCCAGGTCGTCAACATGGCGGTGCTCGTCCTGGGGGTGGCCTTCGGCGGCTACGCCCTCTACCTGCTCAACACGTTCTGGCTCCTGCCGTTCTTCGTCCTCCTGCTCCTCTACGGGATCCTCCTCACCCTCCCGATCGGCGGCGCCGACATGCCGGTCGTCATCAGCCTGTTCAACGCCCTCACGGGGATCGCGGTTGGCCTCGACGGCTTCGCGCTCGTGAACGGCCCGCTCGGCGACGCGGGCTACGCGATGGTCATCGCGGGGGTCCTGGTCGGGGCCGCGGGGTCGCTCCTCACGGTGCTCATGGCCCGGGCGATGAACCGGTCGATCTCGAACGTCTTCTTCTCCGCCTTCGGCGCGACGGAGGAGACCGGCGGGCCGGTCCAGGGCCAGCTCAAACCGATCGATGCCGCGGACGCCGCCGTGATGATGGCATACGCCTCCCAGGTGGTCATCGTCCCCGGTTACGGGCTCGCGGTCGCGCAGGGCCAGCAGAAGGTCAAGGAGCTCGCCGACCTCCTCGAGTCGAAGGGCGTCACGGTGAAGTTCGCGATCCACCCGGTGGCAGGCCGCATGCCCGGTCACATGAACGTGCTGCTGGCCGAGGTGGGCGTCGCCTACGACAAGCTCTACGACCGCGACGAGATCAACGCGGAGTTCCCGGCCACGGACGTCGCCCTCGTCATCGGAGCGAACGATGTCGTGAACCCGGCGGCCCACCGTCCGGGAAGCCCGCTCCAGGGGATGCCGATCCTCGACGTCGAGCAGGCGAAGAACGTGATCGTGATCAAGCGCGGCCAGGGCAAGGGGTTCGCGGGGATCGAGAACGACCTCTTCTATCGCGACAACTGCCGGATGCTCTACGGCGATGCGCAGCAGGCCGTCGGCGCCCTTGTCAGCGAGCTCAAGAAGGCGAGCTAGGCCCGCTGCGCCGAAGGCCCGGCGCCCCTCGCCGCTCGGCCGGGTTCGGGTGCGCCGCGCGACCTCGGCCGACCTTCCCCTGCTCGTCCGCCACCGGCGGGCGATGTGGGAGGAGATCGGAGGGTGGACGCGGGTCGAGCTCGACCGTGCCGACCCGGCCTATCGACGTTGGGTCGTCCGCGAGATGCGAGCCCGTCGGTTCTTCGGATTCCTGCTCGTCCGACCGGATCGGTCGGTCGCGGGGAGCGGCGCCGTCTGGCTCCCGCCGGCCCAGCCCCGACCGGGGCGGCTCGCACGGCTCGAGATGCCGTACATCCTATCGATGTACACCGAGCGGGACGCCCGCGGCCGAGGGGTCGCCACGACCCTCGTGAAGGAGATGGTCCGCTGGGCGGAGCGTCGAGGCTACCGACGGGTCTTCCTTCATGCCTCGAAGGCGGGTCGACCGGTCTACGTCCGGCTCGGATTCGTGGACGGGAACGAGATGCGGCTCGACCTGCCCATCCACCGCGACCGGTGCTAGCCGCCCGTCGCGTGGGGCGCCGCCCGCGCGCGGCGTTCGTCGCGCCAGAGCTCGAGCAACAGCCCGATCAGGAGCGCGGTCAGCACGAGGTCGAGGACTGCGCTCGGCCAGGTGACCCCGTCGTCCCAGGCCCACACGTTCAGCGCGAGGTCGTAGTTGACCGACCCGACCGACGCGATCCCCCAGAGCCACCACCGCGCCCGGGCGCCGACGAGCGCGACCGGAAGCAGCCAGATGAGGATGTTGAACGAAAGGAACGGGGTGAGGAGCGAAAGGCCCACGAGCACAAGGGAGGCGGAGAGGACCGGGGAGCGAACGCGGAGGAAGACGACCAGAACGAGCGCGAGGGTAAGCCCCGCCTGGACCCCCTCGATGGCGATCGAGGAGGGGAGGGCGTTCGCGAAGAGCAGCACGCCGTAGAAGTTCAACGAGAACGATCGACGACCGACCTGGTTGAGGAAGACCGGGCCGAGGAAGTCGGACTTCCACGCGAGGTAGGAGAGGCCGGAGACGGCCCCGAACGTCGCGGCCGCGGCGAGGAAAGCGAGGAGTCGATGTCGCCGGTTCGCCCCCGTCGCGCCGAGGATCGGGAACAGCGTGGGGAAGCGCGCCGTCGAGAGGAACCCGCCCAGGACTGCCGCCGCGAGCTCGTGGCGGCGTGCGAGGTAGATCGAGAGGAGGATCGCCACCGGGACGAGCGCATTCGTGACCCCGTCGATCTGCGAGGAGATGAGCGGGACGTACAGCGCGGAGGTGCCGAGGTACACGACGATAAGGCGTCGGTCGGAGCCCGCGACGAGCCAAGCGAGCGGGAGCAGCGCGAGCGCGAGCACCCCCCAGACGAGATAGACCCCGGGCAGTCCACCCAGGCTCCCGAGCGCGTCGATCAAGACCGCCGCGAGCCCGTACGGGATCTCGAGGTGCCCGCCGCAGTCCGGCACATAGAATGGGTTACCGCCCGCGAGGAGTGCGTGTCCCGAGTTGAGCACCCCGACGGGGTCGCTCACCCCGGGGGGAAAGCAGCCGTAAGCCCCGCTCGCGATCCCGTAGGCCGAGACCGCGGCGTAGGCGATCCCCGCCGCGACCAGTAGGGGGATCCAGTCGAGCCACTCGAGGTCGGTGCGCCGAGAGAGGCGTCGAAGCTGGCGGAGGACCCACGGACGGAGCGCGGGGTATCGGCCCGTCGCGTAGAGGAGGACGAGGAGGTTGACGGCCGTGAGGGCGACGAAGACCGTCCACGTGATCGGGTTGAACCACTGGTCGAATGCCATCGACGCCGAGCCCGGCCGCCGAGCGAGAAGCGGCTATTTCAGGGCTGGCCCGTCGCGGGCGCCCCCGCGAGCTCGACCGGAAGCGGACCGGGTCGGCACGGACCTGGCTCTGCGTCGCCCGGGCAGGGCCGTCCTGACCGGCTCGGCCGCGGCGCGCTCGTTCGGAGCGCCGGAAGACGAGCACGGTCCCTCACCCCATGCCCCGGCAGGGCGATGGGCGCGGCCAGATTCGAACTGGCGACCTTCACCGTGTCAGGGTGACGTCATAACCACTAGACTACGCGCCCGTGGTCGCGGCCACCGACGCTCGGCTCTTAGCCCTAGCGGGGCCTTTAGCCGTAGCCGCCCGGGTACTGGTTCGAGTCCGGGTGGTCGTTCCAGTGGTAGTAGCCCATCGACTGGCGCTGCGCCTCGGTCGATTCCTGCCGGAGCCCGCCCTGGAACGAGCCGTAGACCTCGCGCACCTGCTCCTCGATCGATCGGGCGCGGTGGAGCGCCTCCTGGACGTGCCGGGCCTCGAGGTAGGCGTTCCCGGAGACGGCGGCCAGGTCGCCGGCCGTCCGGATGAGGCCCCCGAGCTCTCGCAGGCGGAGCGTGAGCGCGTTGCGGCGGCCGTCAAGGGTCTCCGCCCGTCGACGCGCCTCCTTGGTGAGCTCGACGATCGCCTCCCGGGTCGCGGGCCGGATCCGTCCGTCGACGGCGATCTCCTGGGCGCAGAACTGGGCGAGGCGCAGCCGGTTCCCCTCCGTGTCCGGCATCGCCGTCTCGAGCAGGACCTCGTAGCCCGAGCCGGCGATCCGCGAACGGAGGGGCGAGAGGATGCGATGGATGTCCTGGATGTTCGCCGCGGCGACGAGCAGGAAATCGCACGGGACGTTGTCGACGCGGACCGCGGCGCCCCCGGATTGCGGGTTGCGGCCCGAGATGGGGAACCGCTTCTCCTGCATCGCGGTGAGGATGTGGCGCTGGAGGAACCCGAGGTGCGGCAGCTCGTCGATGAACAGCACCCCTTCATGGGCCTCGTGGATCGCTCCCGGGATCACCCGTTCGTACGGGAGCGTCCCGAGCTGCGGATGGCCGCCGTACGGATCGTGCCGTACGTCGCCGAGCAGCTCGGTCTCGCTCGCGCCGGTCGCCATCACGAAGGTGTTCCGGTCGAGCTTGACGAGGACCTTCCGCGGGCTCTCGTGCTGGAGCGTGCGGCGCCGCTCGAGCGCCCGCTGGTCGAGGACCTTGATGCGGTCGCCGGCCCGCTCGTAGGCGACGACCTCTTCGACGCCGTTCCGTAGGCGGGTCGTCCGCACGGACTCCTGGGGATTTCCCCCCGGGCTCACCGTCAGCTCGAGGATTCCGCCGACCAGGTCCCGGAACGGGTTCCCGCTGCCCGCGACCCCGGGCAGCGCCTGCTTCACGTTCCCGCAGCTCGGGCAGTACCGCTCGCTCGGCAGCGAGTAGAAGCTGCACCGGGGGCATCGATAGCCGAGCCGCTCCGCCACCGAGGCGGGTGCCTCGGTGGGGGCGATCAGCTCCCCTTCGACCGACCGCGCGGCCTCCCGCTCGTGGTAGACCTCGTCCCGGTTGGCGACCTCGATACTCGGCCGTTCGGGATTCTCCGGGTTATGGACGACCCGGAGCTCCGTGCGCGGTCGGTCCAGATGGAGGGCGAGCGCCTGGGCCGTCATCGACTTCCCGATCCCGGGGGGGCCGACCAGCAGGAGGTGGCGCCGCTGGTAGGCCGCGATGCGGGCGATCTCCACCGCCTTCTCTTGGCCGATGACGCGCTCGAGCGGGTCGGTGGGAATCGGGATGTCGTCGGTCGTCTCGATCTCGTCGAGCGACGTGGGCATCCGACGCGGGGTCTCGGAGGCTCCGGCGGTCACGGTTCGTTCTCGGTAGCGCGAGACGGGGTAAAAGGTGTGCCGCGGGGCGTCCCGGCCCCGCAGCGGAAGGGGTGACGGTGGCCTCTCAGTGGCCGCCCGCGGGGGCCGCGAGGTCGGCCTTCGTGAAGATCCGCACCTGCTCCGGGATCTTTCCGATCGGGCCGAGGCGCGTCGCGATCACGAGACCGATGCCCTTCTCCTGCGCGGCATCGATCAGCCGCTGGCTCACGATCCCGTCGAAGACGATCGCCTTCGCCGGGCTTGCCAGGTTGAGGATCGCCTCGATCATGTCCTTCACCGGGGCCTCGCCCACGACCGAGTCGTCGGGGCCGACGAAGAGGCTCTTCGAGGTGTTCTCGACGCCGTCCAGGAGGTCGAACAGGGGCTGGAGCTCGGGCGAGAGCGGCGGGGCCGGTGCCGCGGGGGTCGGAGGGGACGGGGGCGCCCGCGGGGGAGGTCCCCGCTCGCGCTCCCGGTCGTCGCGTCGGGGGCCTCCGCCGCGGTCCTCGCGGCGATCTCCCCGGCCGCCACCGCCGCCCTCGCCGCGCTCCTCGCGGGGCTCGCGCGAAGCGCCGGTCGACTCGAACCCGCTCATCTCGAGGTACTGGTTGATGGGGATCTTGTTCCGTAGGCACTTCAGGAGCGCCTTCTGGGTCAGTTCCTCGACCTCGCTGCCACGCGGCGCGCGGGCCACGAAGTCGACGTCCATCGTCTGCAGCATCTCGCGCAGGATCAGCTCGCCCGCCCGGTCCCCGTCGGTGAAGGCGGTGACCGTCTTGCCCCGGGAGAGGTCCTTCACGGTCTGGGGCACGCTGGTGCCCTCGACCGCGATGACGTTCTTGATCCCGCAGCGCAGGAGGTTCAGCACGTCCGAGCGGCCCTCGACGACGATCAACGCGTCGGCCTGGTCGATGTTCGGACCGGCCGGGAGGTGCTCGGTTCCGTAGGAGGTGATCTCCTCCACCTGGACGGCCTTGCGGACCGCCTCGGTGAGGTCGACGCCCACCCCTTTCGACTCCTCCTGGAGCCGACCGAGGATCTCCTTCGCGCGCTCGACGACCTTCTGGCGCTTGGTGATCCGGATGTCGTTGACTCCGATCACCTCGATCCGCGCGCGGCAGGGGCCGATGCGGTCGACGGTCTCGAGTCCCGAGGCGAGGATGGCGGTCTCGACCTGGTCGAGGGAGGAGGGGATGACGATCTCGCCCTCGCTCTTGCCTTTTCGGCTGTCGATCTCGACCTCGATACGTCCGATGCGTCCGGATTTCTGGAGGTCGCGGAGGTCGAGCTCGTCGCCGAGCAGGCCCTCCGTCTGTCCGAACACCGCCCCGACCACATCCGGCTTGTCGATGACGCCGTCTGCGGTGATGCGGGCTCGAATCTCATATTTCGCGGCACTGGGGTCGTTGGTCATGGGTTCGGTTCCTTCGGGAAAGTGCTCCCCGCTCGGCGGGGTCCCCGAGGACGAAGATCAGGCGGTCCCAGCGTCGCCGGTCGATGCGCGGAGATTACGACAAGGGTCAGGGCGGAACATGAGTCGTGATTCCGGATCTCCTGGCGACGTCGGGAGTCGTCCTCCTTCCGTCCCCGGAGGGGTGCTTTCCAGTGGCGTCCAGTCGAGCGGCCTATTTAAGCGGGACTCCCCGGCCGTTTCCCGCCCGGCCACCGTTCGCCCGCCCTCGGTGGAGACACCGCCCATCCGCCGATACAGTCTTTATATGGGTCCCCTCTACGCCGCCGACGGAGACACACTTCCATGGCTCGTCATCCCGCTCGTAAACCGACGCTCGTCCGTGACGTTCCCGAACCCGGCACTCCCGCCCCGGAACCGCCGCTCGCGGACGACGATTTTGTGAGCGCGCTCAAGCAGGAGCTCGTCAAGACCCAGGCGAGCGCAGGCGCGAAGACCGGCGAGGACCTCAGTCACCGCGCCGAGCTCAACAAGCGGATCCTCCAGGACCTCTGGGAGGTCCACAACCAGTTCGAGGAGATCAGCGTCCACCTTTCGATCGACCCGTCGCAGACGCTCTTTGCCACCTTCGCCGAGTATCCGACCAAGTGGACGTTCAAGGAGAACTTCGACTTCGGCGCGGTGAAGACGATCGAGCTGGGCGACCGGGCGGCCGGGTGGGTCGGGTTCACGCTCCGGTTCTGGTACTACCGGGCCCCCGAAGGGACCTCGCGCCTGCGCGGGATCTTCGAGTGGTGCGACGGCGAGAGCTACCACCGGTACTCCGGCTGGATGCGGATGATGAGCCAGGCGGTCCTGTTCGACGCCGCGGAGGACGACGTGAAGGTCACCGACCTCCATCGGGTCCTGAAGGACGTGGTCGTCCAATGGTACGGGGCCCATCTCGAGCGGTCGCCCGAGGGGTTCGTCGCCCACCTCAAGGAGAAGTATCCGAAGGGCGCCTCCTACGCGAAGGAGTCGTACCGCTAGGGCGTTCGCGACCCGGCCGCCCCGCCCAGCCTCCGGCGCGGACCGAGGGTTGAAATAAGCTCGGCCGTCTCGCTCCGTCGAACGTTCGGGCTCGGAGCGTCTCGCTCCGATCGACGGTTCGCTTCGGGGGCAGGGAGTGGACGGCGACCTTCGCGCGCATCTCGTCCACTACTTCGAGGAGCACCACAAGCTGGTCGAGGCGGCGGCGCTCCAGCTCCTGCTCACGGACCACCAGCCGCTCGTCGTCTCCCGCGAGCTCGTGGAGCGCGCACCGGGGGGCACCCCGTTCGTCACGCGCGAGATGGTCGAGGCGCTCCTCGCGAGCCGACGGCGAGCGCGAGCGGCCGGCCCGGCCCCGCCGCGCAGCGGCGAGCTCGAACGGACCGCCCCTCGCCACGCCGCCCCCTTCGAACTGCTCGTCCAGGGGTTCTCGGGTCCACCGGTGGCGACCCAGCCGATCGCCGCGTATCAGGTGCTCTTCCGGTCGCGGTTCCAAGGGCTCGCGCGCCTCCTCCGCGGTCGTCCCCAGCTCCCGAACCTACGGCCCATCCAGGAGCTGCACGTCTCCGAGGGGCAGGCGTCCGTGATCGCGATGGTCCGAGAGGTGCGGGAGACCCCGCAGCGCCATCATCTCATCCTCACCCTCGACGACGAGACCGGCGCGATCGAGGTCCTGGTGCCGAAGGACTCCCCCGGGAGCCGATTGCAGTTCCTGCCCGACGAGGTCGTCGGGCTCCACCTTCAGTTCTCGAAGGAGCCCCACCGCCTGCCGCGGGTCGCCGCCGTGGAACGGCCGGACGTGCCGGTGAGCCGCCCGCTCGGCCGCGCCCCCACCCCCCGTCGGGCGATCTTCCTCTCCGACCTTCACCTCGGCAGCCGGTCGTTCCTCTCCGAGTCGTGGGCCGGCCTCGTCGAATTCCTCCAGGGGAAGGGCCCGTTCGCGGAGCTGGCCGCCTCGATCGACCACGTCGTCATCGCCGGCGACCTCGTCGACGGCATCGGCGTCTATCCACGGCAGGAGCGGGACCTCGCGATCTCGGACGTCGTCGAGCAGTACGCCGAGCTCGGCCGTCGGCTCCACGAGCTCCCCGAGCGACTCACGGTCGTGGCGGTGCCGGGGAACCACGACGCCGTCTGCCCCGCGGAGCCGCAGCCCCCGCTCTCCTCCGCGCTCGTGAAGGACCTTCCGCCGAACGTGCGGGTGCTCGGGAACCCCTCGACGTTCGCGCTCGATGGGGTCGTGATCGAAGCGTATCATGGCCGCAGCTTCGACGATCTCATTCCCGCGTTGCCCGGCGCCTCGTACGCCCGCCCGACCGAGGTGATGCGACGGATGCTCCAGATGCGCCACCTGGCCCCGATCTACGGGGATCGGACCCCGCTCGCGCCGCTGCCCCGCGATGGGATGGTCATCGATCCCGCGCCCGATATCCTCGTCACGGGGCATGCCCACACCTACGGCGTCGATCGCTACCGGGACGTCCTGCTCCTGAACGCGTCGACCTGGCAGGCGGAGACCGAGTACCAGCGCATGCGCAACATCTCGCCGGTCCCGGCGCGCGCGGCGGTCGTCGACCTCTCGAACCTCGGGCTCGTCACGCTCGACTTCACCGGGGGAGCGCCCCGGATCGAGCCGGTGGGCGCATGAGCCCGTACCCGCTCGACCCGGTCCGGGCGGTCGGCCCGATGCGGATCGTTCTCACGACGTATCCCGCTCGCGCCGCGGCGCTCACCGCCGTGGACGGTGCGCTCGCCCGAGGTCTCGTGGCCTGCGCCCAGCTGGTCGCGATCGACGCGCGGTACCGCTGGAACGGCCGGGTCGAGACGGCCGACGAGGTGCTCGTCCTGTTCAAGACGGTCCCGAAGCGGGTCGGCGCTCTCTTCACGTTCCTCTCGGAAAACCACCCCTACGCGGTCCCCGAGATCGCCGAGGTCGACGTGCCCCGCGTGGCGCCGGCCTACCTGCGGTACCTGGCCGAGACGCTCGATGCCGACAGTCCCCCGCCGCCTCTCGGCGGGGGGATCACGCGTCGGGCAGCACCGCGAGGCCGGGCAGCGAGAGCCCCTGGACGAACTCGAGCGCGGCGCCCCCGCCCGTCGAGATGAACTGGAAGCTCTCCGTCACCCCGAGGTCGTGGGCGATGCGGGCCGAGTCGCCCCCCGCCGCCACGTGATAGCCGGCGACCGACCCGAGCCGGGAGAGCACCTCGCGGGTACCGGCCCGGAAGCGAGAGTCCTCGGCCCGCCCGAGCGGGCCGTTCCAGAAGACGGTCTTCGAGCCGTCGATCCGGGCGGCGAACCGGGCGCGCGTCTCGGGGCCGATGTCGCACGCGCTCGCATCCCGCGGGATCGCCGAGACGGGATGGGTCTCGGCGCCGACGACCCCCGGTCGCTCGACGACCAGGTCGACGGGGAAGAGCAGCTCCGTTCCCGCGGCCTCGGCCCGGTGGAGGAACTCATCCGCCGCCTTCTCGAGGCCGGGCTCCGCGAGGCTCGCGCCCAGGTCGTGGCCTTGGGCGCGCAGGAACGGGAACGCGAGCGCGCCCCCGATCGCGATCGTCCGGGCCCGCCCGCAGAAGCTGGCGAGGAACGGCAGCTTGTCGGCGACCTTCGCCCCGCCGAGCAGGACGACGTACGGCTGGGGAGGGTCCTCGATCAGCTTCGACAGTTCCCGGAGCTCGCGTTCGACGAGCAAGCCCGCGAACGCCGGGACCCGCTGCGGCACCCCGACCGTCGACGCGTGCGCCCGGTGGACCGTGCCGAAGGCGTCCTCGACGAACAGCTCGCCGAGATGCGCGAGCTGGGCGGCGAAGGCCGGGTCGTTCGCCTCCTCGCCCGGGTGGAACCGGAGGTTCTCGAGCATCAGGAACTGGCCGTTCTGCAGGCGCGCGGTCTGCTCGAGGGCGTGGACGCCGATGATGTCGTCCGCGAGCGGGACCGGCTGGCCGAGGATCGCGCTCAGCCGATGGACGACCGGCCGAAGGGAGAACCGGGGGTCGTGATGGCCCTCGGGCCGACCGAGGTGGCTCATCAGGATCGTACGCGCACCGGCCGCCCGCAGATGGTTGAGCGTCGGCAGCGCCTCCACGATCCGGCGATCGTCCGCGACCTGGCCGTTCGGCTCCTGGGGAACGTTGAAATCGACCCGAACGAGGACCCTTCGGCCCCGAACTGGGGCGGAGGCGAGCCCCTTCTTCTGCGCCATAGCGGCCGGACCGGGTAGGCCACTAAGAGGGTTGTGGGCGACCGGCACGACCAGTCGCCCGGCGCTGGACCTCGGCGATGATCTTCCGGGTGAGCGGCAGGTCGAGGCCGTGCGCGCCCGCCCGGCGGAGGAGCTCCCCCGAGATCGCATCGATCTCCGTCGGTCGGCCCCGCTCGATATCCTGGAGCATGCTCGATCGGTTCGTTGCGGTCGCCCGGGCGATGCGCTCGAGATCGCGGACCGCTTCCGATTCCGAGAAGTCGAAGCCGTTGGCCCGGGCGGCCGCGAGCGCCTCTCGAAGGAGCCCGAGCGCCTCGGAACGGAGCGGCTCGTCCATCAACCGGCCGTTCGGGACGCCCCGGACGGCGGTCACCGGATTGATGGCGGCGTTGACGAGGGCCTTCCGCCAGACCTCCCGGTCGAACTCCGGGACGAGACGGGTGGGGATCCCCGCCCCTGCGAAGAGCCGCTCGAACCGACCGACGAGGGCGTCCTTGCCCGTGCCGGACGGACCGGGCAAGAGGAGCTCCCCGGTCCCGGCGGCCCGGACGACCCCGGGGGCGATCCACGTCGCCGGTACCGTGCTCACGGCCCGGACGGTCCAATCGGCCGGGGCGCGCCAGCCCCCGGCCGCGAGCCCCTCCTCGGCCAGCGTCTCGACCCCGAGGCCGTTCTGCGGCAGGAGGGTCGGCACGGGGGTCGGGAGAGCGCGGGCAAGCCGGCGCGCGGCGTCGGCGAGGTCGAAGGTCTTCACGGTCAGCAGCGCGGCTTCGGCTCCCGACCCGGTAGCGATCTCGGAGGCGGCCGTGAGCCGGACCGACTCCTCGGTCGTCCCCTCGACCCGCAGGCCCCGCTCGGCGATCGCGCGGACGTGGTCGGGCCGGGCGATGAGGAGGATCGAGTGGCCGGCCCGGGCCAGCCGAGCGGCGAAGAGGCTCCCGACGGCCCCGCCGCCGTAGACGACGATCTGCACGGACCGCCCGACCTATCCGAGTCGCCGGACCAGGTCGGAGAGCCCGGGCGTCTTGCCCCAGTCCCGCCGCAGCAGCGTGAGCAGCCCTTCGTAGTACCGGACCTGTTCGCGGGCCTGGCGGACCTTGAGCAGAAGGTACTCCTCCTCCCGTCGCAGTCGCTCGAGCTCGGCCTCGACCTCGCGATGGGTCGCGAGCAGCGTCTCCGGGCTATCGGAGGGGAGCGCTGCGCGGGACACCGTTCACCTCCTTCGGGCGGGCGGACCGCCCCATGTCGTGGACCGCCTCGAACGTGACTCGGACGCGAGCGAGCTCCTTCTTGATCCGTCGCAGCCGAACCTCGAGCCGGTGCCGCCGGTCGCGAATCTCCCCGAGCGACCGCTCGAGGACCTCCATCCTCCGTCGCCACTTGTCGCGCTCCTGCAGGCTCAGGAGCACGGAGTCGACGTCGACCATTGGCGGCGAACGGCCGGGGCGGAGAATCAACTTTTCGGCGGAGGAGCGGGCCGTGGATACCCGCCCCCGGGCCGCTGACGTTTAAGCCCGGGAGGGGTGCAGACGGGCCGTAGGAGATACCATGAGCGGGCTCAACAAGATCGTCGTGCTCGGCGCCGGGAACATCGGAGGAACGCTCGCGCAGCGGCTCGCGGAGGCCGACCTCGCTCGGGAGGTCGTGCTGATCGACATCATCGATGGGTTGCCCCAGGGCAAGGCGCTCGACATCCAGGAGTCGGCGCCGATCGTGCCGTTCGCGACCCGGATCACCGGTACGACCTCGCTCGACGGGCTCGCGGGGGCCGACGTCGTGGTCGAGACCGCCGGGCTCGCCCGGAAGCCCGGGATGAGCCGCTCCGACCTCCTCGAGAAGAACGCCGGGATCGTGAAGTCGCACGCCGAGGCGGTCCGCCAGAAGGCGCCGAACGCGGTCTGCGTGGTCGTGACGAACCCGGTCGACGTGATGACCTACTATTTCCGCAAGGTGAGCGGGTTCCCGTCGCACCGCGTGTTCGGGGAGTCCGGTACGCTCGACACCGCGCGGTTCCGCTGGTTCGTCGCCGACGAGCTGCACGTGGCGCCCCGCGATGTGACCGGCTTCGTGCTCGGAACCCACGGCGACACGATGGTCCCGCTGCTGTCGCTCACGAGCGTCGCCGGGGTGCCGCTCACGCGGCTCCTCGCCGCCGACAAGCTCGCGGCGATCGTCGAACGGACGAAGAAGGGCGGTGGGGAGATCGTCAACCTGCTCAAGATGGGCAGCGCCTACTACGCCCCGGCGGCCAGCCAGGCGGAGCTGGTCCGGGCGATCGCGAAGGACGAGCACCGACTGATCCCGGCGAGCGCCTACCTCGACGGCGAGTTCGGCGAGAAGGACGTCTACATCGGCGTGCCGATCGTCCTCGGCCGCAACGGGGTCGAACGCGTCGTTCCGGTCGAGCTCTCCGAAGCGGAGCGCGCGGCGTTCCACGCGAGCGTCGAGGCGGTGCGCGCCGACCTCGCGATCCTGGCAAAGCTGCCGTCCTAAGGGACGAGGTGGGGTCGTCGCGCGATGGTCGGGGCTGCCGTAGCCTCCGCACCGGTCGAGTTCGTCGAGGTAAAGCGGCGCCTCGGCACGCTCCGCTACACGACCGACACGAAGGACCACGCGCACATCACGGTCAAGCCCGAGATCTGTGCGCAGTGCCCGCATTCGCACTGCACGTTCGTCTGCCCGGCGAAGTGCTACGAGCGGATCGAGGGGCGGCTCGTCTTCCGCTACGAGGATTGCGTGGAGTGCGGGGCGTGCGATATCGCCTGCGACCAGGGCTCGGTCACCTGGCACCTGCCCCGGGGGCCGTTCGGGATTCGGTATACCTTCGGCTGACGGGCTCCCGCGGTCCGGCGCCCCCGGCTTACGGGTCGGGCGCCGTCGCCTCGGCGAACGTGACGTGGTGGTTGCCGGCGAAGCCGACGACGCTACCGATCGCGATCCCGAGCGCCTGGCCATAGAGCGGCGGGACGAACAGGCCCGCGACGAACAGGACGACCTCGTTGATCGCGAGGGAGCCCAGCGAGACCCCATAGTACAGGCCCACCCGGCGTCCGAGCCCGTGGCGGTGACCGACCCGGCTGCGGAACGTCCAGAGGTTGTTCCAGGTGAAGTTCCACAAGGTCGCCACGGCGAAGGCGATCGCGCTCGCGACGAAGTTGGCGAGGGCGTTCGAGGAGGTCGTGGAGGCGAAGTGCAAGAGGCTCTGGACGACATTGAAGCTTGGGCTCGGCGAGATCGCGTCGAGAACGAGGGCGAAGACGACCAGGTTCACGACCACGCCCGTGAGGCCCACGACCATGAACCGCCCGTACCGGGCGAGGAACGACCGTCGGCCGGCGCTGTCTGGGGTCGCCCCGGCCCCCTGGCTCTCTACCATCCCCTGCACGGGCGGGCGCAGCAGAGAGGCCTCGCGCTTGAAGTTGCCGGGCGCCCGAAGGGGAATCGGGGCTGGACCGCGGGGCAAGGGCCCCCCGGAGGGGACCCCACCGTTCCAGTCAAGGCGCACCTTAAAACCCCACTCCGCCGCTCGCGGTCCCCGGAGCGCTGCCTACGACCGGTCTCTCCCCTGCCCCCGAGGTCCCCCTCCTGTTCCCGTACCGGGTTCGCCCCGGGCAGGATTCGATGCTGAAGGAGGTCCAGGAGGTCAGCGGACGCGGCGGCCCGCTCCTGGTGAACGCCCCGACCGGGAGCGGGAAGACCGTCGCCGTGCTGGCCCCCCTCCTCGAGCACGCGGAGGCGGCCGACCATCGCATCCTCTACCTCGTCCGCACCCACTCCCAGGAGGTCCAGATCCTCCAGGAGGCGCGCACGATCGCGCACCGCCTCGAGCGGCCGCTCCTCGCCATCGGCCTCCAGGGCCGCGCGCGCCGATGCTTCCTGCTCGAGAACGTCGCCGAGATCAAGGGGGCGACCGCCGAGGAGCACGGGAAGCTCTGTGCCGACCGCAAACGATCCACGGAGCGGGCGATGCAGGGCGAGGCGCCGCTCGCCGCGCCCCCCGAGCTGCCCGAGGGAGGAGAGATCGATCTCGCCGACCTCGACGGGTGTCCGTACTACGCCCGGGTCCTCCAATCGGACCTCGAGAGCCTGGTCGACCGGTTCAGTTCGAAGCTTCCCGCCCCGCACGAGTTCGAGGCGTACTGCCGGGAGGAGAACCTCTGCGCGTACGAGCTGTCGAAGAAGCTCGTCCCGCACGCCCGCATCGTCACCGCCCCGTACGCCTTCTTCTTCCACCCCCACATCCGCCGGGCGCTCCTCAACTGGATGCAGGTCACGACCGACCGGCTCGACCTCGTCATCGACGAGGCCCATAACCTGCCGAGCCAGCTGCGGGAGCTCTCGACCGTTTCGCTGCCGCAGGAGTCGGTTCGCCGCGCCCGGGCGGAGATCGCGGAGCGCGGGGACTTCCAGCTGCCCGACGGCCCGAGCGCGAGTCGGTTCCTCGACCTGGTCGGCGCCGCGGTCGAGGAACTCATCCACGCCCTCGTGCGGGAGGACGATGCGATCCTACCGCCCTCCGTGTTCGAGGACGCGCTCTTGACCGCCCTCGGTGGCACCAGCCACCGGCTCGACACGTGGCTCGGCGCGCTCGCCACCTGGGGCGAGAACCTGCGCGACGAGCGACGGCGGGAGCGTCGGCTCCCCCGCTCGTGGGTCCACACGGTTGCGCTTACCCTACTCTCCTGGCCCCAGCTCGAACCGCCCTCCTACGTCAAGGTCGCGACGCGGTTGCCGCGACCGGCCCTCGAGGCCTACGCTCTGGACGCGTCCGCGGCGGCCCGCCCGGTCCTCGACTGCCACCTCTCGGTCCACCTCTCGGGGACCCTCACCCCCCTCGAGGAGTACCGGGACGCGCTCGGCCTCGGCCCCCGGGCGCGTTTCCTCAACGTTCCGTCGCACTTCCCACCGGAGCACCGGCGCTTCCTCTACGACCCGACCGTGACGACCCGCTTCGAGGACCTGAAGAACGACCCCCGGGCGATCCAGCGTCTCGCCGACCGCCTGGTCGAGGTGCTGCAGACGCTTCCCGTGAAGACCGCGGTCTTCTTCCCGAGCTTCGAGCTGATGCACAAGGTCCTCGAGTCGGGGCTCCAGTCGCAGCTTCCCGGGAACGTCTTCATCGAGTACAACAAGGTCCCGATGGGAGACCTCTGGCGCTCGATCGAGGGCTGGAAGAAGGACCCCGAGGGGACGATCCTGATCGGGGTCGCGGGCGGTCGCCTCTCCGAGGGGATCGACTACCCGGACGAGGAGCTCGAAGCGGTCGTGCTGGTCGGGATCCCGTACCCGCGTCCGACCGCGAAGCGGGAGGCGCTGCGCCGCTACCTCGACCAGACCGTCGGCCATGGCTGGGAGTACACGGTCGAGGCGCCGGCCCAGCGGGCGATCCTTCAGGCGATTGGGCGGATGATCCGCTCCGAGCACGATCGCGGGATCGCGATCCTCCTCGACCGGCGGGCGCCCGCGTTCGCCTCCGTGCTCCCCGGGCTCGCGCCGATCGGGAACCTCGCGGAAGAGACGCGCGCGTTCTACGGCCGCCGCGCGCGCTGGTCCTCCAAGGCCAGCCGAACCCCCGGCGACCGGCCGCCGACCGACCTTGCGCCCTCGGGGGACAACCTCTAAGTGTCCGCGTCCGCGCTCCCGGGCCGATGATCATCACCCGGACCCCGCTGCGCATCAGCTTCGCCGGCGGAGGGACCGACCTGCCGTCGTTCTACCGGGAGCACGGTGGCGGGGCGGTCGCCAGCGCGGCGATCGACCGGTTCGTCCACGTCCTGGTGAACGAGAAGTTCGACCGGTCGATCCGCGTCGCCTACTCCCGGACGGAGAACGTCGAGCGCCTGGAAGACCTGCAGCACGGGCTCGTGCGGGAGGCGATGCGGTCCGTCGGGGTCCGCGAGGCGCTCGAGATCCACACGATCGCCGACATCCCCTCCGAAGGGACCGGGCTCGGTTCCTCCTCGACGCTCACGGTCGGGCTCCTGAACGCCCTCTACGCCTACCGGGGGATCCTGAAGGACCCGGCCGAGCTCGCGGAGGAGGCGTGCCGGATCGAGATCGAGCACCTCCGCGGAACCCTCGGAAAGCAGGACCAGTACATCGCGGCCTTCGGCGGGGTCCAGTACTTCGATTTCCATCCGGACGGCACGGTCCGGGTATCGCCGATCCCGCTCACGACGAGCGACCGCGAGGCGATGAGCGACCACCTGTCCCTCTACTACACGGGGATCACGCGGAGGGCCGAAGGGATCCTGAAGCAGCAGAGCTCGCGAACGGGGGAGAACCGGGAGGCGCTGACCCGGATCCGCGACCTCGCGGGCGCGGCCCGCTCCGCCCTGCTCCACAAGGACTGGCCGGCGCTCGGGTCCGTCCTCGACGAGGGCTGGCAGCTCAAGCGCGGGCTTACGAGCGGGATCTCCACCGAGGCGATCGACCGCGCGTACGGGGCCGCGAAGGCGGCCGGCGCCTGGGGCGGGAAGATCACCGGCGCCGGCGGCGGCGGATTCCTCCTCCTTCTGCATCCGCCCGAGCGGAGCCGTCAAATAGCGGACGCCCTGTCGCCGATGCAGCGCTTCCCGGTGCGGATCACGCCCGAAGGGTCGCGGATACTGTTCGTGGGTCGATGAGCGAGGATCTCTCCGGGCTCGAGCCGTACGTGCGCCGCTACCTCGCCGAGGAAACGGCGGCGCTCCAGCCCCCCTACCTCCTCAGCGCGATGCAGGGGGTCGTGCCGCTCCTCCTCGCGGCGCGCCGGGACGGCCGCACGATCTTCTTCTTCGGGAACGGCGGCAGCGCCTCCACCGCCTCCCATTTCGTGGTCGACATCGGCAAGGCGACGATCCGCGGCGACGGCAAGCGGTTCCGATGCGTCGCCCTCGTCGACAACGTCGAGTCGGTCACCGCCTGGGCGAACGACGCCGACTACGCCCGGGTCTTTTCCGAGCAGTTGAAGACCCTCGCGCACCCGGGGGATGTCGCGGTCGGGATCTCGGGCAGCGGGAACTCGCCGAACGTTCTCGAGGCGGTACGGGTCGCCCGGTCGCTGGGGCTCGCGACCGTGGGCCTCACGGGCATGGGCGGAGGGAAGCTGAAGGACCTGGTCGACGTGGCGCTCGTCGTCCCGTCGAACAGCATGCAGCACATCGAGGATGTGCACCTCCTGGTCTGCCACCTGTTGACCGCGTACCTGCGGGACGAGCAGCCCGGCGCGACCCGATGACCATCGTTCGGGTCAAGGACTACATGGTGCTCGAGGTCGAGCACATTCGGGAGACCGCCACGATCGGCCAGGCGATCGCCCGGCTCACGAAGAGCCGTCACCATGGCCTTCCGGTCACCGATGCGCGGGGCCAGCTCGTGGGATTCGTGAGCGCCAAGGAGCTCCTGCGCCACGCCGGCGAGGCGGCGACCCCGCTCAGCCACATCCTCCGGCCCGGCACGTACACCGCCTATCCCGACACGGGGCTCGACGACGCCGCCCGGATCATGTTCCGGTTCGGCCTGCGCGACCTCCCGATCATCCACCCGGACGGGCGGCTCTGCGGGATCCTGTCGAACCTCGACATCGTGCGCTCGCATTTCGAGCGGGCGTCCCCGGCCAAGGCCGACACCCTGAAGCGCCTCCTCTCCGAGCGCTATGGGCTCCCGTTCTCCTTCCACCGGGGCCTCGTCCCGATCGACCGGCTCACGCCGAGCCAGTGGAAGGTCTTCGAAGACGAGCTCGAGGGCCGGCGCTACGAGCTCGAGCGCGGGTTCGCCGAGCCGGTGCTGGTGCTCCAGAAAGGGGACCGCTGGATCCTCGTGGACGGCCATCACCGAGCGCTCGCGGCGCGGGAGATGGGCCTCACCCAGCTCCAGGCGTTCGTGCTGACCTGCGACCGGCCCGAGCAGTTCGCGAGCCAGGAGACCGGCTTCGAGCGGATCGCGGAGGAGTACCACCTCGCGAAGGTCTCCGACATCCAGATCGACCGATCGAGCCACCACCCGCTCATCGAGGTGACGACCCAGCTCCTGCGTCGCTTCGAAGGGACGGACAGCCACGACACCGCCGCCGAGCCGTAGGGCCCCGAAACCGCGCCGGGTCGCAACCCTAGGCATAAGAAAGCCCGCCGCGTCCTCGAAGCGCCGATGACCCTGCCGCTCCCCCCGCTCTCGATCGACGCCACGCTGGTCCCGTTCGCGACCGTGGCGCTCGCGATGGTCGGGGTCACGATCTTCCTCTTCGGCAAGGTCCTCCCGTCCGACGGCCGGCCCCCGCTGCTCACCCAGATGGTCCTCGCGCTCGCGGTCCTCGGCGGCGGGAGCCTCCTGATCCTCGCGCTGCTCTTCGTCTTCCTGAACCCGAACGGGACCGATGCCTGGACCTGGGTCCTCATGGCGTTCAATTTCATGATGATGACCCCGGCCGGCATCTGGTTCATCGGCGTGGTGGTCTTCCGCGACCGGCGGATCCGCACCGACAGCTGGTTCTGGCCGGCGACCCTCGCCGTCGTGACGACCGGCTCCGAGGCGCTCATGGGGATCCTGTTCGTCACCGGGTCGGCGTCCGCCCCGCCGGGGCTCGCGGCGGCGTTCGCGCAGGGGCTCGCCTCGATCTGGTTCTTCTGGTCGATGGCCGGCGTGATGTCCGCCCTCCTCCTCTGGGCCCCGCTCGCCCGCATCGAGCGCCGGGCGCTCCTCGCCCTGACCCTCTCCGCGGTCGTGGCCCCCTGGGTCACGGCGTTCCCCACCGTGGGCGGGGCCGCGATGGCGACGATCATGACCCTCGTCTTCGTGCTCCTCCTCCGTCCCCTCCTCCGGGGCGATATGGCCCGCGGAGAGGTCGGCTTCCTGTTCGGGCTGGCCGGGGCCTTCCTCGCGATGGCGATCGCGGGCCTCTCGGTCGCGGCGACCTCGGGAAGCACCGCGGCCGACCTCGGGTTCGGCGCGACGATGGGCGCCGTGATGGGGGTCGAGATCGCCTATCTCTTCCGGCGCTTCTATCACGGGATGGCCCATGCCCCGTGGGTCGCCCGCGCCCCGGACGAGGCGGTGGCGACGGAATGGCCCGCCGGCCGACCGAACCCGACGCTCGAGCGCTAGGCCGTCCGGGCCCCCGAGGAGCCGCTCTCCCGCCGAGGCGGCGCGATTCGTACATTACCCATATCAACGGCGCCCAAGTCTCCGCGCCGTCGGGGTTCCCGTGAGCGATCGCTCGGTCCTTCGTCGCACATCGACCCACCTTCGGCGCGCCGTTCCCTGGTTCGTGGCCGCCGCCCTGCTCGCCACGGTCGGCCTGCCCAGCGTCGCGGCGCTCGGAACCCTCCCCGTGGCCCCGATGATCGGGGTCGCGCACCCGCTCGCCTCCACCGCGAGCTTCTCGGTGAACCTCACCGACCAGCCGGCGTTCTCCCCGCAGTACCTCAGCGCGCCCGCGGGCTCCCCGGTCTCGATCCAGCTCACCAACACCGGGAACCTCAACCATACGTTCACGCTGGTCGCGCAGCCGAACGTCGTCCTCTCCCCGTCGTGGTCCCCGGCCCAGGTCGACCGCTTCTTCCAGACGAACGGCTCGCTCGCGAACGTCTCGCTCGCCCCCGGAGCGAGCGGCTGGGCGAACCTCTCCGCCAACACCTCGAGCGGGCCCGCGAGCTTCGAGTTCGTCTCGGTCGTGCCGTACCAGTTCCAGGCGGGGATGTTCGGCTTCCTCAACTTCACGGCGACCGGCCCCGGGCTCCAGCTCAGCGAGAACACGACCGACGGCCTGCAGTTCGTGCCGAACGTGCTGACCGCGGCGCCGGCCCACTATCCGGTATCGATCGATGTGCTCGTCACGAACGAAGGGAGCTTCGGCCACACGTTCACGCTCGCCTCCCAGTCGAACGTCACGCTGAGCCCCGGCAATTTCACGACCTACTTCCAGCAGCACGCCCCGCTCGTCTCGGCGACCGTCCCCAGCGGGGGAGGGTCGACCGTCTGGGCGAACTTCACGATCAAGGGACCGGGCGTCTACCAGTACATCTGTGAGATCCCCGGCCACTTTGCGAGCGGCATGGACGGCTTCCTCTACGTGGGCGTGACCCCTCCGGCCCCGCCGGCGCCCCCGTCCACGGCCATCGTCGACACCTGGATCCTCGCGGGCTCCGCGGCGTTGCTCGGAGTCGGCGTGGTGCTCACGCTGGTCGCCGCGTACTCGGGTCGGTTCCCCCGCTCTCCGGGGAGCGGTCACCACTGAGCGCTCCCTCGGTCCGCAAGGACGGGGAAAAGCGCGCTCCCATCGGCGATGGGCCATTCCTGGGCCGGGACCCTCCGACGGAAGCGGACAGATCATCCGGGGCCGCGTCCTGCGCGACCGAGACATCCTCCCGTCCCGGGACCTGACCCCCGGGGGTCAACCCCGTAGGGGGGCCCCGATCCGCGCCGCTCCGCTCAGGTAAGCACGAGGAAGGAGCGCATGATCCCGTGGTAGGTTCCGCAGAACTCCGTGCATTGGATCAGATACTCGCTCCCGGCGGCGGCGTTCGGCACGGTGAACGCGAAGTGGTTCATCCGACCCGGGATCGCGTCGATCCGCACCCCGAGCTGAGGGATGTTGAACGAATGGATGACGTCGGCGCTCGTCACATTGATCTGCACGACGGCGCCCGGCGGAGCCCATAACGCGCCCCCGCTCACCGTGTTGGTGGCCGCGTCGTACGTGGAGTTCACGTCGGTCCCGTTGGTGTACTTGAACTCCCAGTACCACTGGTGACCGATGACCTCGACATACTCGGTCGGGTGCGCCGGCAGGGCATCGAGGTGATAGACGAGCACGGTCGAATAGGCGGCGACCCCGGCGAGCAGTCCCACGACGACCAGTGTCCAGGCGACTTCGAGCTTGTTAACCATAGCGACGCCCCTTGGCGTTCGGATCCCGGAACTTCCAGAGCGCGTAGACCAGGAACGCGAACGTCACGATCGCCCCGGCGGAGCCGATCCCGATCATCGTCCAGACGAGGGCGTTCGTCTGGTCGAGGTTGGTCACGCCCGTACCGCTCAGCGCGGCGAGCGGCGCGGAGACCGCCCCGAGGGCCCAACGCATCGTGCCCCGATCCGACCCTGCCACGACCCGAAGGGGTCGGTCGAGCTACATATCCCCCGCGTACGAACCGCAATGCCCTTCGAGGGAGGAGGGTCGCGCGGGCGACGTACGTACGGAGGGGCTTTGAACCACACCTCCCGTCCCGCGGTCGATAGTTCCGGGGGAAGAACGTGTTCCAATCACGCCGGTCGCGGGCGTTCGCGTTGGGGGTCTCCGTCCTGCTGATGGTCTCCCTGTTCTCGGCGGCCGGCCTCGCCCGGGCCGCGGCGACCTCGGCGGTCGTGACCGACACCTCCTCGAGCCTCGACGTGACCGCGGCGACCGGGTTCAAGTTCGTCCAGGCGACCTACCAGCAGCTGCCGACCAACACCAATATCACGGTCCAGTTCACGGACGGCGATACGCTCGCCCACACTTTCTCGCTGCTCAAGCGGGAGGGCGTGGTGATCCCGTCGAGCACGAGCAGCGCGGGGCTCGAGCAGCTGTTCTCGACCTACGGCGCCTACATCAGCCTCAACGTCACGGGCGCGGGCATCGTCGCCTCGGGCACCTTCACCTCCCCGGCGACGCCCGGCTGGTACGAGTTCGTGTGCCTCGAGCCCGGCCACTTCGGCCAGGGGATGTACGGGTTCATCGCCTTCGGAGAGAACCTCCCGGCGAACCTCACGGTCAGCGCGCCGTCGACCGGCCCTGGGGTCGCGGTCTTCATCATCAGCGGCACGATCGTGGCGCTCGTCGTCATCGCGCTGGTCCTCGGTTTCGTCTTCGGTCAGCGCCGGGGGGCGGAGCACGAGATGCCGCCCGAGCGGCTCGGATACCCCGAGCCGCCCCGTCCGGTGGTCCCACCCGCGACGCCGGGCGAGCCTCCGAAGCACTAGGGCCGGGCGCGCCCGGCGCCGGCTCCGGCGCGCTCGCAACGCTCAAATGGGGGACCTCTCATAAGCTACGGACCTCGTAGTAGGTTGGGAACGTCCGATGGCGTGGGGAACTCCGAGCCGAGAGCGCCGCGTACTGAAGGCCGGACACTCGTCGATCGCGGTCACGCTGCCCAAACCGTGGGCGGAAGCGATGAACCTGCGGCCGGGGGACCTGATCGTCTTCGACCAGAACGACGACGGCACGCTCTATCTCAAGCCCGCGCCCCTTCCCGGGGTCAGCCCGACGGTCGCCCCGTTCCTCGTCCAGGCCCGGGCGTTCGATACGCCCGGGGTCCTGGAGCGACTGATCGTCGGGGCGTACCGCGTCGGCCACGACGCGATCGAGGTCCGCACGGACGTCCCGCTCGCGCCGGAGCGGGTCGAAGAGGTGCTCGCCGCGGCGCGCGGGCTTCTCGGGGTCTCCGTGGTCGCGCAGGAGCCGACCCGGATGGTCTTGCAGAACTTCATCGACCCGTCGAAGTACGAGCTGCCCCAGCTGGTCCAGCGGATGAAGATGATCCTGGTCGCGTTCCTCGAGGAGATGGAGGAGGTCCTCGGGCGGCGGACGAAGAGCCGTCGGCTTTCGACCCTCGAGGAGGAGGGCGGAAAGGTCCTCGCCCTCTTGGTCCGGCAGCTCTTCCTCGCGAGCCGGGACTGGTCGCTCGCCCGGCGGATCGGCAGTCCCGATCCCCGCCAGCTCCTGGAGTGGCGGGTCGTCGTCCACGCCCTCTCCGAGCTCGCCGAGCTGTTCGGGGAGACCCTCGCCCTCCTGAACGATGAGTCCACGAAGCTCCCGGTGGCGATGAGGGCCATCCTGACCCAGCGGCTCCCCGAGCTCAAGGCCGAATTGAAAGGGGTCGTGGAGGCGCTCATGCACCCCTCGCTCGACCGCGCCTGCGACGTCTACCACCAGAGCCTCGAGCTGAGCGGCGCCTGGATCCCACCGACCCGAGGGTCCCGGAAGGGCAAGACGACCCCGTCGTCGGCGCCCACGCTCACCCGGCTGCTCCAGCGCGGCAGCGGCTACCTCTCCCATCTCGCCGAGGTCGCGATCGACCGGGCCGTCGCCGCGGGCACCGAGACGATCCTGGTCGAGGCGGCCTGACCGCTTTATACGCCCCGGATACGGACAAACGGTACGGGTTCGGTCCTCCCGTACGAACGCCATATCGTCCGAGGTCGGGTGCGCACGCGGGGGCGTGCCGTGTTCGACTCCATCGACGACTGGTTGATCATCGCCGTAGTGGCCGGGATCCTATTCTACGGGTCCAGCAAGATCCCCCAACTGGCTCGCAGCCTGGGCCGGTCGGTCGGGGAATTCAAGAAGGGCCGTCTCGAAGTCGAACGCGAGCTCAAGTCCGAGGCGTCCGGGGCCACGAACACCGCCGGCCCGTCGGGCCCGGCCCACTAGGCCCCCGCCAGCGACCGGCATGCGAGGCGCACAGCGAACTCACGCCGCACCCGTACCCGCCCCGGGGTCGGTTCAGTCCGGGAGGGAGGTGCCCGGTTGACTGATGGGCGACCTCGACCGGATCCTTTCGGTCCTGGGAGAGGCCCGACGCCGACTGGTCCGCATCGCCCTGGTCTTGGGCCCCTTGTTCGGCGCGACCCTCCTCTTCGAGCTGCGTCCTCTGCCGTTCACCCTCTTCGGGGTCTCGGTCCCGTTCGCCGTCCCCTGGCCGAGCCCGTTCTACAACATCACCGCGCAGCTGTTCCGCGCGATGGTCGGCTGGATGCTGCCCCCCGGAGTGCAGCTCCTCAACGTGGGGGTCGGCGACTCCATCGTCGTGCAGATGGAGATCGGTCTCCTCCTCACCTTCATCTTCGGGATGCCGTGGCTCGTGCACGAGGTCGGCGCGTTCCTCGTGCCCGCGCTCCGGCGGAACGAGCGGCTCCTGATCCGGCAGGTCGGGATCCCCGCGACCGCCCTCTTCGCCCTCGGGACCGGGATCGGCTTCTTCTTCCTGACGCCGTTCACGTTCCGTCTCCTCTTCCGCTACGTCGCCGCCATGGGGCTCGCCCCCGTTCTCGGCGTGCAGGCGTTCGTGACGTTCGCGCTCCTCTACTCGTTCGCGTTCGGGGTCGTCTTCGAGCTGCCCGTTTTCGTCTACGCGCTCACGCGGCTAGGCGTGGTGCACGCCGCCGCCTGGCGCCGGCACTGGCGCGGGGCGGTGATCGGCGCCCTCGTCTTCGGGATGGTGGTCACGCCGGACAACTCGGGGATCACGATGCTGCTCATCGCGCTGCCGATGATCGCCCTCTACCTCGGCGGGGCGTACTTCGCGGCCCGGTGGGAGCGTCGCTCGGAGGAGCGGAACCGGTCGCTCTCCGCGGTCGGGGCGGGGTGATCTAGCCCGTGGCGCTCTTCTCCGACATCGACTGGATCATCGTGGTCGGGGCCGCCCTTTTCCTCCTCTTCGGCCACGACAGCGCCCAGACCCTGCGCACGTTCGGTCGCTGGTACGGGCGGGCGGGCCGCCTCAAGCAAGAGCTGCTCACGGAGTTCTCGAAGGCGACCGACCTGCCGCTCCCGCCGACGGGCGCGCCGCTCTCGGTCCGGGGCGCCCTCCTCGGGCTCGACCCCACTCCGACGCAGACGTCGGGGATCCCGGCCGCGGTTCGGACCCCACCCGCCCTGCCGCCCGTGGTGCCCCCCGCCCCGCCCCCGTCGCCCTTGACCCCGTGGACCGGCGGTGCGCCGGTGCCGACCTGGACGATGACCGCACCGGTGGTGCTCGGGGAGGAGCGGCATCCATGAGCGCATTCTCGGTCGACCAGATCATCACCCTCACGGAGATCCTCGTGATTCTGATGGGGATCGGGATCACGTGGGCGGTCTACTACGGGAGCGACCGCGCGGAGCTGCCGGGGGATGCGACGATCCCGGTACCCGGTGAGGTCGACGACGCCGTGCCCGACACCCGCGGGAGGAGCCTATGACCTTTGGAACCACCGATTGCTCGCTGAGCTGCCCCAACCATGCCGACCGACCGTCGCCGTTCGAGTTTCCTGTCGGGCAGGTCCGCCGGGTCGCGGCGGCCAACCCGCCCGCGGACGGCGAGGTGGACGAGACCCGCCGCAACGTGCTCAAGCTCCTCGCGGTCGCGGGCCTCGTGAGCGCCGGGGCGGGCGGCCTCGCCGGCGGCGCGTTGCAGTACCTTCAGCCCCCGACCATCGGCATCTCGAGCTATCCTCGGGTCCAGCTGATCGACGTCGACGGAAGCCCGCTCACGGTCGCCAAGGTCGAGTCGGAGTACAACGCCCAAACGAGCGACCTGTACATCTTCAACTACCCTCTCCGCAACGAGCCGAACTTCCTGCTCAATCTCTACCCGGCGAGCGGGGCTCCGAACGGCACGAACGGGGCCGAGAACGTCCCCGGTGGGGTCGGGACGCACAGCTCGATCGTGGCCTACAGCGCCATCTGTCAGCACCTCGGCTGCCCCGCGCCGGCGATCTCCTACTATCCCCCCGGCACCTGCCCGAA
This sequence comes from Thermoplasmata archaeon, assembly GCA_021821785.1. GTDB lineage: Archaea > Thermoplasmatota > Thermoplasmata > Lutacidiplasmatales > UBA184 > Lutacidiplasma. The sequence goes on along the minus strand of JAKACD010000012.1, from coordinate 2,542 downwards.
GACGTTCTCGAACGCGACGTATCCCACGCTTTCGTTCTACATTCACTGCTCCTGCCATGGGTCGACCTACGACGTCACGAATGGGGCCTCGAACCTCACCGGGCCCGCGGTGCTCCCGCTCCCCCAGGTGACGCTGGACGTCGACTCGAGCGGCAACATCTACGCGGTGGGCGAGCAGGGCCCTCCCGTGAACGGGCACCTGAACACCCTGCAGGGCGACTATGGGGTCGGCTCGACGTCGTCGCTCGTCAAAGAGACTCCCGTGATCCTCTGCTCCTTCCCAACGTAGGGAGGTCGGTCGAACGTGTTCTCCCACTGGTACAATCGGACGCTGAACAAGATCTGGGGGTTCGTCGAGGACCGCACCTCGATGAAGAAGTGGGCCCTACGGCCCCAGCCCGATTTCACGTTCAAGCCCTCGTACTGGACCGGGGCGTTCGTGGTGAACGCCTTCCTGTACCAGGTCATCTCGGGCGCCCTCCTGCTCCTGTACTACCAGCCCAGCACCGCGCCGACCCTGACCGCGTGCGGTCAGGTCGCGGGCACCTTCTCCACGGCCCCCGCCGCGTGGTGCTCGACGTACTACATCATCAACTCGGTCCCGATGGGCTCGCTCTTGCTCTCGAGCCACCTCTACGGTGCCTACGCGATGATCTTCCTCATGTTCGTCCACTTCTTCCGGGGCTACTACGTCGGTGTCTACAAGGCGCCGCGCGAGTTCTCCTGGATGGTCGGGACCCTCCTCATGCTGACGACCCTCGGCATGGGGTTCACCGGCTACCTCCTGCCCTACACGCAGCTGTCGCTCAACGCGACGAATGTCGGGATCGTCCTGGCCCTCCGCCTGCCGACCTTCGGGCCGCTCCTCGGGCCGTTCATCTTGGCCGATGGGACCAGTCAGGGGCTCCTGTCCCGGATGTTCGACGCGCACGTGCTCCTGATCCCGGTCGCGCTCGGCGCGCTCCTCTACGCGCACATCGCGCTGTTCGAGTCGCACGGGATCGCGCCGCCCGCGACGTCCGACCCCCTCCAGCGGCGGCGGTTCACCGAGAAGGAGGACAAGAAGCACGTGCCGTTCATGCCGCACATCTTCTTCTACATCACGAAGTGGGGCCTCCTCTACGTCGGGGTCTTGTTCGGGATCGCGGCGCTCTGGCCCTGGCAGCTCACGGCGTACGCGGGGAACGTCGCGGCCGCGGGGATCGTCACCGAGCCGGACTGGTACTTCCTCTGGCTGTTCAAGCTCGTGGACTTCACGGGCGTGACGCCGGTGATCGCGGTCGCCGTCACGACGGTCCTCATGCTCTACGTCCTGTTCCTGCCGTTCCTCGACCGCTCGAAGCGGACGCACCCGCGCGACCGGCCCCTCTTCATCTGGATCGCGACCTCGCTGCTCGGGTTCTTCATCATGATGACGGTCTGGGGCGGCGAGACCCCGGGGGTCCAGATCGCGCCGATGCAGGTCGCGTCCACCATCGGGCCGATCTTCCTCGTGAACGGGCTGGTCACCGCGCTCTTCCACCTGCGCTACCGCCGCAGCTACGCGCGCCGGCTCGCGGCGCGGTCGGTCCCGTACTCCGGCGCCTACCCCTCACCCGGCAGTGTCCCGAGCGGGAGCGTCGGGGCCGCGGAGGCGAGCTCCAGTGAGTAGCGAGGAGACCCACCCGACCTGGCAGACCGGGACGCTCTGGGGGATCCTCGCGGTCCTTCTCGTGTTCGGCACGATCGGGGCCGCGACGTTCGTCTACGGGATCCTCGGGGTCATCGGCGGCTCGCTCCTCGACCTCATCGCGATCGCCATCGGCGGCGTGGTCGCGGCGCTCGCGTTCCTGTTCATGGCCGGCATTCTCTACCGGGTCGACCGATACCGGGGCGTCACGCAACGGAGGATCGAGTTCTTTGAGTGAACTGCCCGACGACCCGAAGGCGTACCGGCAGCTCCAGAACCGGGTCCTCGACCTGTACGCCGCCGTTCAGGTCCTGATGCTGCTCGGGATCGCGGTCCTGATCGTCTACGTGATCCGTCTCGGGGCCATCACGGGCCCCGGAACCACCGAGTCGTTCGGTCTCGCCGTCGCCATGATATTCATGATGGGGGCGCTCGTCGTCCACCTCACCGACCGGGCGTACCGGGTCTGGCCGCTCGGCCGGAAGTTCGAGCCGAAGAACCCGGGACCGGTGACGGCCGAAGCGCAGGTCCGGCTCCTCAAGGTCCTGGTCATCGTCCTCGCCGGGGCCGCCATCGCGTACATTCTCGGGAGCCTTCTCGCCTGAGGAGGGGGGCGAGGGGAAACCCTGCCCGTCCTTCCTTCGCCGGACCCCACGATCCGCCCGTCGTCGCGCCGCCGCACGTGGACCGGGCGGTCGCCGCGTGCCCCTGCCCGAAGCGATCGCTCTCGAGGAGAGGACGTACGTACTCCAAAGGGTCGTAGGGTCGGGAGGGACCTCCGCCGAGAAACCTTCGCCCCGCCTCGGGGCCGGGACCTCGTCCCAGAGGCCCCCTCCTCGCCGGCGCCGCGAGCGCGTACGTACTAGGGGGTCT
>JAKACD010000011.1 GCA_021821785.1 Thermoplasmata archaeon | reverse complement strand
CGACCGCGGTCGCGGTCGATGCCCTCGAACGCCTTCGCGACACGGCCGAAAGCCACCACCGCGCGATTGTGCTCGAAGTGATGGGCCGCCACGCGGGCTGGGTCGCGCTGGCGACCGGGCTCGCGGGCGGCGCGGACGCGACCCTGGTCCCCGAGGAGAAGTATGACGAGCCGGCGCTCTTCGACCGCGTGCGGTCCGCTGTGCGCACCCGCGGGTACGCCCTCGTCGTGGTGAGCGAAGGGATCGACCTTGGCCCGCGCCGGGGGTCCTCGGGCGCGAAGGACGAGTTTGGCCATGAGCTCCTGCGCGAGCGGCAGGTCGGCACCGAGCTCGCGCGACGGATCGAGGAGCGGACCGGCGTGGAGACCCGCAGCGCCCAGATCGGCCACATCCAGCGGGGCGGTTCGCCCGAGCTGTTCGACCGCATCCTAGCGACCCGGCTGGGCGCGTACGCCGTCGATCTCGCCCTTAAGGGCCGGTTCGGCGAGGTGGCCGTGCTGCACGGCCCCCGTGTCGAGGGGATCCCGCTCACCGAGGCGGTCGGGACCTCGAAGATCGTCACGCCGGACTGGCTTGATCTCCTCCACACGTTCGACGCGTAGGGGTTCCACCGAGGATGGCGGTCCGGGCGCTCTGGTATCGCGGCGGCATCCTCTCGCTGATCGACCAGCGGGCGCTCCCGGAACGGACCCGCGTCCTCCGGCTCCGCCATCTCACCGAGGTCGCCGAGGCGATCCGCACGCTCACGGTCCGCGGGGCGCCCGCGATCGGGGTCGCGGCGGCGTACGGCATGCTCCTCGCCCAGCGGGAGGGAAAGCTCGGACCCGACGCGGCGGCCCGGGTCCTCCGAGCGACCCGACCCACCGCGGTCGACCTCTTCGTCGGAGTCGAGGCCGTCCGTTCGGTCTGGGCCGACGGAGGGGACGTGGCGCGGGCCGCGGAGGGCTACCGGGCCCGGACCGTTGAGGAATGTCATCAGATCGGCGTCTCGGGCGCTCCACTATTCCGCCGCACCCGGCGGGTCCTGACCCATTGCAACGCCGGCGCCCTCGCCACCGTGGAATGGGGCACCGCGCTCGCGCCGCTGCGGGTCGCCCGCGCGGCCGGCGCCCACCTCTTCGTCTGGGTCGACGAGACCCGGCCGCTCCTCCAAGGCTCCCGCCTGACCGCCTGGGAACTGGCCCGCGAACGGATCCCGCATGCGGTCATCGCCGACAACGCCGCCGGCCACTACCTCGCGACGGGCCAGGTCGACGCCGTGATCGTCGGCGCGGACCGGATCGCCCGGAACGGCGATTTCGCGAACAAGATCGGCACCTACGAGAAGGCCGTCGTGGCGCACGAGAACGGCGTGCCGTTCTACGTCGCGGCCCCCTGGAGCACGTTCGACGCCCGCCGCAAGGACGGACGCTCGATCCCGGTCGAGGAACGTGCCGAGGAGGAAGTGCTCGCGCTCGCCGGCCGGCGGACCGCGCCCCTCCGTAGTCACGCCCGCAATCCCGCCTTCGACGTCACGCCGTCCCGGTACGTGACGGCCTTCGTGACCCCGTCGGGGATCGTCCGGCCCCGCGACCTCCCTCGCGTGCTCTCCGAGCGTTCGCGAGAGTGAGCCGAGGGGCCGGGCCCCTCGCTCCCTTACAGGGAGCCGAGGGGTTGGCCGAGAAGGTGTTCGGTGCTGCGGAGCGTCATCCCGACGGTCGCCGTGAGGTCGACGCCGAGGTGATGCAGGGCGAGCACCAGGCCGAGAACGGCCATGACCGAGACGAACCAGCTCATTGCTGCGCTCATGGATTCGCGCCTCCAGGTAGTGGGTTCCATCGCCCGACCGGCTACATAAATCGGAACTTCGACTCGCAATCGGGGTCGCGGGCCGACGAGGAATCCCGCCGGTCGAACGCGGGCGCGCCCGCTCCCGCGCCCGCGCGCGAGAGCCGGGGATGCGCGGCAGCGACTGCGCCCGGGCGCAGGTAAGGTTCATAGGGCCGAGCGAATAGGCCTGCGAGGTTGCCCTGGTAGTCTAGTGGTCTAGGATGTAGGTCTGTCGAGCCTGCGACTCGGGTTCGAAGGCGCGAAGGGGCCCACCCCCTTCGCCCGAAATTCCCGACCAGGGCGCCTCCCCTTCCCGGACACGATGACCGACCGGCGCCGCGACCCCTTATGCCGCCGGGCGACCTAGGACGAACGTGAGCGACCCCGAGCGACCGAAGCGATCGTCGGCGTCGCCGCCCTACCTCTCGCAGATCGTCGGGGATGCGATCCGGGATCTCACCGAGAAGCGTCTCTTCGAGCTCATTCAGAAGGAGCCGGTTCCGCAGCACCTCGCGATCATCATGGACGGGAACCGTCGGTTCGCCCTGTCGGCCGGGATTGGCGTCAAGAACGGGCATGAGAAGGGCCGCGACACCCTCGAGGAGCTGCTCGACTGGTGCCTCGAGCTCGACATCCGCGTGCTGACGGTCTACGCCCTCTCGACCGAGAACCTCTCCCGCCCGAAGGAGGAGCTCGACGGGCTCATGGACCTCTTCGACCGCGCGCTCCGCCAGATCGCGGTCGACGAACGCGTGCACCGCCACCAGATCCGGGTACGCGTGATCGGCAACCGCGCGCTGCTCCCCCCACGGGTTCAGGAGGCGATCCGCATCGCGGAGTCCGCGACCGAAGGGTACTCCCGGTACCGGTACAACGTGGCGCTCGGCTACGGCGGGCGGGACGAGATCGTGGAAGCGATCCGGGCCCTCGCGCGCGAGGTGAGGGACGGTCGCATGACGCCGGAGGAGATCGACTCCGCGGCGGTGTCGCGTCACCTGTACACGAAGGACCTCCCGGACCCCGACCTCGTCTTCCGGACCAGCGGGGAGGAACGGATCTCGAACTTCCTGCTGTGGCAGTCCGCCTACAGCGAGCTGTACTTCTCGGAGGTCCTTTGGCCCGGGCTCACGCGTCTCGAGTTCCTTCGGGCGATCCGCGCGTTCCAGCTCCGTCGGCGGCGGTACGGAACGTAGGGCTCGGCCCACCGGGCCGCACGCCGAGCCGACGGAGCGCGCCGGGCGCGAGGAACGCGAGCCCCGCGAGGAACCAGAGGAGTCCAACGGCGAGGTAGGCGCTCCGGATCCCGGTCGCTTCGATCAGGAACGCCCCGCCGATCTGGGCGGCGGGGACGATCGCGATGCTCCCGAGATTGTCGATCCCGAAATAGCGGCCCTGCATCTCGGTCGGCACGAGGAGCTGGGCGGCGGTCAACCAGGCCGTGCCGGCGAACCCGGAGACGACCCCGAGAGCGAAGAACGCTCCGAGGGCGACCGGCGCGGTCGAAAAGAGGACGGCCACGAGGGCCGCGAGGCCGCCCAGGACCCCGTACGCCACGACCCACGCCTTCCCGGCGTACCGCTCGGCGTGCGCGGGACCGACGAGGAGCGAGCCGATCGCCGTCCCGGCGACCTCGCTCGCGAGGAGGAGGGCATAGACGAGCGCGGACCCGTGCAGCACGAGGATCGAGAAGACCACCAGGAACGTCGCGACGAGGCTCTGGCAGAAGTTGAAGACCATCGCGGAGGCGGTCAGCTCGAGGAACCCGGTCGCGGCCCACAGCCAGCGGAAACCCTCGGCGATCTCCCGGAAGTATCCGGGCCGGAGGGCCGACACCGCGCGGGCAGGCGTAGGGGATCCCGGGACCACCATGCCCACGAGCAAGAGGCCCGAGACGAGGAACGTCAGCGCGTTGAGCCCGATCCCGGTATTCCCGCCGACCGTGACGATCAGCACGCCTCCCAGCGAGGCGCCGGCGAACTGCAGCGCCGAACGGCTCGAGCGGACCAGCCCGTTCGCGTCGGCGACCAGGTCGGCGGAGACCAGGCGGGGCACGATCGCCTGCTCGGCCGGGTTGAAGATCGGGGTGAAGACGCCGAGCACGAAGTACGCGGCGAGGATGCCGACGAGATCGAAGCCCCGGAACTCGAGGTCCAGGAAGACGAGGCCCATGGCGAGCGCGCGCGCGAAGTCCGAACTGATCATCAGCCGGCGACGGTCGTACCGGTCGACCAACGCCCCGCCGACGAGGCTGAAAAGGATCGACGCGAAGAGGAACGACGCGCCGAGGAGCCCGACATCCAGCGGGGAAGAGGTCTCGGCGTAGACGATCCACACGAAACAGACGCTCGCGATCGCCGAGCCCGCCACCGAGGCAAGGCCCGCGGAGAAGACCCGAGCGTACGCCCGGTTGCGCAGGAGACGGGAGTAGATCGCCGACCGCGGGGAGGTCCCTTCCATCTGCGCTCGGGGCGGACGAGGGGCCGCGTATTTCAGTCCGCTTCCCGAGCCGTTGGGCCGACGCCCGTCACGTTCGCCGCAGCGGGCGGCAATCTGGGATGCCTACCTCAGAGGGACAGGCTACTTTTAAATAGAACCGCATTTCTACCGAATCCGCATACCGAGGGTTCTCGGAGGTACGAACGATGCTGACCGGACAGACACCGATCCTGGTGCTGAAGGAAGGGACGAAGCGAGAGAAGGGACGCGGAGCGCTTTCGAACAATATCCAGGCCGCGAAGGCGATCGCCGACGCGGTGCGCTCGACGCTCGGCCCGCGCGGGCTCGACAAGATGCTCGTCGACTCGATGGGCGACGTGGTCGTGACGAACGACGGGGTCACCATCCTGAAGGAGATGGACGTCGAGCACCCGGCGGCGAAGATGCTGGTCGAGGTCGCGAAGACCCAGGACCAGGAAGCCGGGGACGGGACGACCACCGCGGTCGTGCTCGCCGGCGAGCTGTTGAAGCGCGCCGAGACGCTCATCGAGCAGAACATCCACCCTACGATCATCTCTCAGGGGTACCGCCTGGCCTCGCAGCGGGCGCTCGAGGTCCTGCAGCAGGTCAGCCAGCCGATCGCCATCGCCGACCACGAGCTCCTGAACCGCATCGCGACGACCTCCATGGGCTCGAAGTCGGTCTCGTTCAACCGCGATCAGCTCGGCGACATCGCCGTGAAGGCGGTCACCGCGGTCGCAGAGAAGAAGGGCGAGGGGTACTACGTCGACCTCGACAACATCCAGCTGATCAAGAAGCAGGGCGGCGCGATGACCGACACCCAGCTGATCGAAGGGGTCATCGTCGACAAGGAGAAGGTCCACTCGGGGATGCCGGCCCGGGTCGAGAACCCGAAGATCGCGCTCCTTGACGCGGCGCTCGAGATCAAGAAGACCGAGATCGACGCGAAGATCGAGATCAACGACCCGTCCCAGCTGAACGCCTTCCTCCAGGAGGAGGAGAACATGCTGCGGCGCATGGTCGACCAGGTCAAGAAGTCCGGCGCGAACGTCGTCCTCTGCCAGAAGGGGATCGACGACCTCGCCCAGCACTTCCTCGCGAAGGAGGGCATCTACGCCGTCCGCCGCGTCAAGAAGTCCGACATGGAGAAGCTGGCGAAGGCCACCGGGGCGAACATCGTCTCGAAGGTCAGCGAGCTTTCCCCCGAGGACGTCGGCCACGCGGGCCTCGTGGAGGAGCGCAAGATCGGCGAGGACGCCCTCACCTTCGTGACGGGCGCGAAGAAGGCGAAGGCCGTCTCGATCCTGATCCGGGGCGGCACCGAGCACGTGCTCGACGAGATCGAGCGCTCGCTCGATGACGCGCTCAACGTGGTCGCGGTGGCGGTCGAGGACGGACGCTACGTCTTCGGCGGCGGCGCGACCGCGGAGGAGCTCGCGATGCACCTGCGCGACCACGCCGCGAAGGTCGGCGGCCGCGAGCAAATCGCGTTCGAGAGCTTTGCCGAGGCGCTCGAGAGCGTGCCCCGCACGCTCGCCGAGAACGCCGGGCTCGACCCGATCGACATCCTGATCGAGCTTAGGAAGGCCCACAAGTCCCACCAGCCGCGCGCGGGCGTGAACGTCCTCGCCGGCAAGGTCGGCGACATGGGCGAGCTCCACGTGATCGAGCCGATCCGAGTCGGCCGCCAGGCGATCGAGAGCGCCACCGACGCCGCGGTCATGATCCTGCGGATCGATGACGTCATCGCGTCCAAGTCGAGCCCGCCTCCCTCCGGTGGCCCGGGCGGCCCCGGTGGCATGGGCGGCATGGGTGGCATGGGCGGGATGGGCGGCGACTTCGGCGAGGACTGAGCCGACCGTCGGGCCCGTCGCGAACCTCTTCCCGACCTTCGGGGCGCACGCCCCGAAGGCCGTTGCGTATTCTGCTCGCATAACCGGAAAGCCCGTGCCGTCGTGTACGGGCCGCGGTAGGCGGTATCCTGCTCCCTCGTGAGCGAGAGCGGCCGCCCCCTCGCCGCCCGGGGTGCACTCGGGGTCCGTGCGTGGGATTCCTCGCGCCACGCTCGGGTCGATTCGCCACGCCCAAATACCCCCCCTCCTACTTCCGGCCATGCCGGTCTGGGAAGATCGCCCGGAGGCCTGGCACGAGGTGTTGCCGGGCGTAAGGCGCCGCATCCTCACCCACGGGAACGGCGTGATGATGGTGCTCTACACCATCGCCCCGAACTCCACGTTCCCGCTGCACAGCCACCCGCACGTACAGGCGGGCACGTTCCTGGAGGGCGGCGGTCGCTTCCGCATCGGGGACGAGGTCTATACCCTACGGAAAGGCTCCTCCTATTCCATCGCCGGCGGGGTGCCCCACGAGCTCGTCAGCCAACCGGACGGCGTCACGGTCGTCCTCGATATCTTCGTGCCGGAGCGTGCGGATTTCCTCTCGGAGACGGTGCCCCCCGACCACCCGTGACGGGCCGCGCGGCCCCGAGGAAGGGGTGCGGCCTAACCGACCGACCGCAGTAGACCGCCGTCGACCGGGAGCAGCGCCCCGGAGACGTAGCTCGACATCTCGCTCCCGAGGAAGACGATCGCCCGGGCGAGCTCCTCGGTGGTGCCGACCCGACCGAGCGGGATCTCCCGCTCGAGCGCGGCCCGCTCCGCTTCCGGAGTCGTGCCTTTGCGGCGTGACGAGTCCTGCATGATCTGGTCGAGCCGACCGGTCCGGATCCAGCCCGGCAGGATGCCGTTGACGCGGATCCCCTTCGGGCCGAGCTCGCGGGCCAGCGTGCGCACGAGACCGGCGACCGCGATCCGGCAGACGCTTGAGGTAGCGATCGTCGGGATCGGTTCGCGGATCGCGACCGAGGTCAGGAAGACCATCCGCCCCTTCGACCCCCCGGCGAGCATCCGCTCGGCGGCCCGACGGGCAAGATACGCCGGGCTCACGACGAGGAGGCGGGCCGCCGCGTCCCAGTCCGCGAACTCCTGCTCGAGGAAGACCCCCGGCCGCGGGGATCCGGTCACGTAGACGAGGGTGTCGAGACCCCCCAGCCGTAGCGAGGTCTCCTCGAGAAGACGATCGAGGTCGGCCGGCACCCGAAGGTCGGCGAGGACCCCGTGCACTTCGCCGAGGGGCTCGAGCGATCGGCGGGCGCTGTCGAGGCGCTCGGCGTTCGAGGAATTGATCACGACGCGCGCCCCCTCCTCGAGGAACGCTTGGGCCGCTCCGAACCCGATCCCCTGGCTCGCCGCGGTCACGAGCACCCGCGCCCCGTTCAGTCCCGATCCGATCCCCATGGTGGTACCTACTATCCTTCGAGCGCCAGCACGCGCGCCATCGCGCCGCTCGCGTTCAGGATCTTGAGAGGGGCCGCGACGAGGATGTAGCTCTTCCCCTCCGCGAGCCGGTCGAGGTGGTCGAGCGCTTCGAGGATCCAGATCCCTTTCTCGAGCAGGACCTTGTGCGCTTCGAACCGAGCGTTCTCGAACGGGTCGATGCCGAGCGTGTCGGTCCCGACTCCGTGGACGCCCTGGTCGGCGAGCCAGCGTGCCGCCTCCGGGGAGATCCCGGGGAACTCGTAGAGGTAGCGTCGGGTCGGGGCGCGCAGGTGGCTCCAGCCGGTCTCGAGGAGCGCGATCTCGGGGTGGAGCGCCGACGGCCAGTGCCGCTGGATCACCGTGGCCCCGATCACGGTCCCCGTCAGGTCGTTCCGCAGGTCGAGCACCACCGCGCGGCCGACCAGGCGGTCGGCGGGGATGCGATCGACCGGGAGCCCGTCCTCGAGGAAATGGAACGGCGCATCCATGTGGGTGCCGGTGTGCGTCAGGCACGCGATCCGCTCCATCGCGTACCCATCGCGGGGATTGAGCGCGACGGGCTCGAAGACCGGGAGGGGGGAGGTCGGCCACGTGGCCATGTGCGTGCTCAGGGTGGCCGTCAGGTCGTGGACGCGGAAGGCCGCGGTCACGGAGAGGGGAAACCGCTCGAGGTACTAAACTCGACAGGCTGGTCCGTCACGGGGAGGGGGCCGCCGCACGGTGACGCTCGAGGAAGCGCCCGAGGCGTCGGAGCCCCTCGTCGAGCTGTTCGATCGGGCTCGTGTAGGAGATCCGGAGGTGCCTTTCGCCGCTCGGGCCGAAGGAGATCCCGGGCACGAGGGCGAGCCGCTCCTCCTCGAGCAGCCGGAGCGCGAGGTCGACGGACCGCAGGGGCAAGGAGTACCGCGGAAAGACGTAGAACGCCCCTTCGGGGCGGACGGGAGAGATCCCGGGGAGCTTGGCGAGCCCCGCGAGAAGATGATCTCGCCGCCCTCGGAACTCTTCTCGGAACCGGACCTCGTCCGCCGCTGCGTTCTCGAGGCCCCATAGGCACGCCTTCTGGATGAACATCGGCAGGCACGTGAGCGTGTGCTCCATGATCGTGACGAGCCGGGCCCGGATCTTGGGCGGAGCGACCGCGTACCCCGCCCGCCAGCCGGTCATCGCGTAGACCTTGGAGAAGCTCCCGATAGTGATGACCGGGACCTCCCCTTTCGCGAGGCTCGCGGGGGCGACGTGCTGCCCCTCGTAGATGAGCGACTCGTAGGTCTCGTCGCTCACGACCGTGAGTCCGTGGTCCCGGGCGAACTCGAGCGCCGCCTCGACCTCCGCGCGACGGAGCACCCGACCCGTCGGGTTCCCGGGGGAGACCAGGATCAGGAGCTTCGTACGGGGAGTGACCGCGGCCTCGAGCGCGGCGGGGTCGAGCGCGAAATCCTTCCCGAGCGGCGCATAGACCGGACGGGCGCCGACCAGGCGGATCGGCTGCTCGAAGAGATACGTGGGGTTCGGAAGGAGCACCTCATCCCCGGCCCCGACGGTCGCGAGGAGGCTCGCGTAGATCCCGAACTTCGCGCTCAGCACGACGACATCCCGGGCCGAAGCGGGAATCGCATGCCGCTCGGAGAGCCGAGCGGCGATGGCGGCCCGGAGCTCGGGCATCCCCTGGGCCGACCCGTAATGGGTGAGCCCCTCGTTCATCGCGCGGTACGCGGCGTCCCGGATGCCTTTCGGGGTATCGAAATCCGGCTCGCCGATGTGCAGGCCGAGGACGGACTCCCCCTGCTCGCGGAGGGCGAAGATGCGATCGATCAGGGAGAGGATCGGGGATTCTCCGATCTCGTCCACGAGCATGGGGGGACGATAGTCACCGAGTCTTAAGGGCCCCGCGCGACCGGGCGGTCGCCCCGAACGGTCGGCCGCCGGCGATCGCGGTCCCGACCTTCCGAACGGCGCGGGCGCGGTGCGAGATCCCGTTCTTCGCCTCGGCCGGCGCTTCCCCGAAGGTGCGGTCCCAGCCGTCGGGGATGAAGATCGGGTCGTAGCCGAACCCGTGGCGGCCGCGGGCACGGTCGGAGATCGACCCCCGCACCTCCCCCACGAACATCGCGCGGCGTCGGCCCTCCTGGAGTCCGGCGACGGTCCGGAAGTACGCGCGCCGGGGCCGCGACTCGAGGAGCTCGAAGATCGGACCGAACTTCCAGATCCGGAGGAAGTGGGCCGAGTAGACGCCCGGGAACCCGCGGAGCGAGGGGATGAAGAGCCCCGAATCCTCCACGAGGACCCGGCCCGAGATATCGCGGACCGCGTCGAGCTTCGCGGCCACGACCTCCTCGAGGGTGGCGGCCTGCGGCTCGGGGAGCTCGCGGCGGTACCACTTCACGCGGACCCCGAAGGGTTCCAGCACCGCGGCGATCTCCCGCGCCTTCCCGGGGTTGGTGCTGACGAAGGTGAGGTCCGACACGGGCCCCCTACCAGGGGTACTCGTTGTAGGCGATGATCTCGTCCGGGCTCTTGCGCCCCTCGCTCGGGGTCTTTCCCCCGTTCCCCGCTTCGGCGGGGAATCCGATGGGGATCACCGCGAGCGGATGGATCCCTTCGGGAACGTGGAGGACCGAGCGGACCTTCTCCTCATTGAACTCGACGATCCAGGTCGTGCCGAGCCCTTCGGCGATCGCGGCGAGCTGAAGGTGTCCGATCGAGAGCGCGACGTCGAGCGGGTAGGCCGAGATGTAGCCCCCGATCGTGATCGGGATATCCTCCTCGACCGCGAACGCGACGATGACCGCCGGGGCCTGGGCGAGGATCTTCCCCTGGTTCGACGCTTGGGCGAGGACCCGCTTCAGCTCGTCGTCCTGGACCACGACGAACCGCCAGGGCTGGAGGTTGCGCTGGCTCGGCGCCAACCGGGCCGCCGAGAGCACGGCCTTGAGCTTCTCCGGAGGAATGGGCCGGATCTGGAACTGAAGGCAGGGGCGGAACGAGCGTATCGCCTCGAGGACGTCCATGCAAACAACCGACCAGAGAGAGGCGAGATCAGGGATTGGACCGGAGGCCAATCCACGTCTGGAGGCGATCCATTCACTCTTCTGAGGACGGTTCTGAGTATAAGGCTTTGCGGGCGCGCGCGTTCTCGAGAAAAGTCGGATCCCCCGCGCCCCGGGGCGATGCGCTCAGGGGAACGGCAGGTCGAGGGTCACACGGATTGAACCAGAGGTATTTCCGTCCTTGGCCCGGTCGGTCCATGAGGAGATGGAGCAACCCGTGCCCGCGGAGATCGATCTCGCGGACCTCACCCGGTCACCGGCGGCCACGTTCGTGTGGGGAGAGTCCCGCGCGGTCGTGAAGCGGGTGCTCTACGCGCTCGTCCGCCTCAACGACCCTCACTTCTACTGGCTCGACATCCGCGGCCCCGACAACGAATTCGAGGACCCGAACCCGGTCGACCTGGGCTGGCTGAGCCCAGACCACCTCTTCGTGGCGAGCGAGACCGCCGAGGCCCGTCTCAAGGATACGGTCGGGAACCTGGCGCTCTGGTCGATCGTCCGGGCCGACGCGCCGGATCGCGTGCGGGCCACGCTGTCGGACTTCCTCGACCGCCCCGCGGTGGTCCGGGAGATGCTCGGCCGCGCAGGGATCCGAGAGGGACCCCATGCGGTCGCGATCGCGAACACCGACCGGGTCCGCGGCTACGACTCCAAGATTCCGGAAGGGGCCGGTCCAGTCCTGGCGCCGCTCCTGGCCGCGTCGATCTCGCCGTTCTTCGGCGGGGTGGCCCCGCCCGGGAGGTCGCGACGGGCGTTCGACTTCATCTTCGAAGTCCGCGCGCCGCGCTTGAGCGCCTGGGAGACCGGCTGGCTGATCTGCGAGAAGGCCCCCGACGGCTCGTCGTTCCTGCCTCCCCAGGCGATCGCGCTCCGCTCCCTGCCCGAGATCGCTGAGGTCCTCTACGGCGAGGCGCCGCTCCTCTGAGCGGGTCCGGCGCCGGATGATGGCCTGTCGTTACGAGATGGTCAACGACCCGTACATCTTGTCCTGGGTCATCGTCGACTCGGGACCGCAGAGGACGACGCAGCCCCAGGTGTAGGTCCCGGGGACATTGAACGTGACCGAGAACGTGACGCTCGTCGGCGCGTCCGAGGCGCTCGCGGGCGGGATCGGGACGTTCAGGTGGTAGGCGCCGCTCGAGATCGTGAACGTGTGGGCGATGTCTCCGACCGCGACCGAGGAGACGACAGTGGACTGGCCGTTCGCGTGGACGGTCATGATCCCCCCCATGGTCCCGACGACCCGGGCGTCGGAGGCATTCGGCACCACCGCGATGCCGGGGTCGTAGTTCGTGATCGTGAACACCACCGTGGCCCCGGTCGGGACCGCGATCGCGTTCGTGCTGTAGTCGAACGTCCCGGTGGTGGGGTTAAACGTGATCGTCAGATTGCGGTAGACGGTAGGATTCGTCGCCGGACCCCCCAGCGCGGCCGAAGGAACGCTCGCGGCCGGGTACGCCATCGCAACGGCCCCGAACGCCACGATCAGGACCGCGGTAGCCCCCGCGATCAGGTTGAACCAAGAGGGGTCGCGCATGGTCGGGTCCCCATCCTCCTGTTAGACGCATATCCGGCGTGCGCCGAATGAAGGGCGCGTGAAGTTGGCTTTACGAACACGGGGGGGTCCCGGGCCTCCTGGGCGACGTGAGGTCCCCCCGGGAGCCTGCCGTCACCGCTGGACCCGGCTCCCCGACGCGAGCTCACGCCGGCGCGCCCGAAGGTCCGCTCGTTCCGAGCCCCGGGGGAGGGGGGTCCCACGGCCCCCCCCCGCGGTCCGTGTCGGCCGACCGAGCTCAGGCGGCCGGGGCCGGCGCCGGGGTGCGATGGACCGCGGCGGCGAGGGCGCTCCCGACCAGGACGATCACGACGTTGATCACCAGGGCGGTCAGGCCGATGTAGAGCAGGCCGAACTGGGTGTTGTAGAGCGTCGTCTGCCACGCCGCGTAGTTGTTCGCATACTCCATCAGGTAGAGCCCGTACCCGATGCCGACAACGAGCCCCGTCATCAGAGCGTACTTGTTGAGGCGGTACGGGAAGAGCCCGAACAGGAGCGACGGCAGGATCTGGAGGATGAGCACGCCCCCGAGCAGCTGGAGCTGGATGGAGTAGGTCGACGGGATGACGAACACGAACCCGAGCGCGAGGAACTTGAAGATCACGGAGGACCACTTCGCGATCGTGGTCTCGGTGTGCGGGCTCATGGTCTTCCAGCCCTCCTTGATGATGTTCCGCGTGAGCAGGTTCGCCTGGGACATCGCCATGATCGTCGCCGGCACCAGGCCGCCGATGAAGATGCCCAGGAACGCGATCCCTACGAGCCAGTCGGGGAGCGTGTAGAGGATGAGACCGGGCACCACCTGCGTACCGGCGGTGCTCGCCGGGAAGGTGTGGACATAGGCGAGCGCGTTCGGAACCGCGAAGATCAGGACGCCGAACAGCGCGAGGCCTGCCAGCCCGAGCCCATACAGCGGGAGGAGCGAGGTGCTGCGCCGGAGCATCTTCTTGCTCTGGGCACTCTGGATCCCATTGATGGCGTGCGGATACAGGTAGAGCGCGAGGGCGCTCATCACGAACAGGCTCCAGTACGCATTCTGAAGCTGGGTCGGCAAGGTCGCGGCCGCGGGGTGGGCCGCGAACGCGCTCGCGAAGTCGCCTTTGGTGGCGACCACGACGATGACGGCAATGACCGTCACGAAGATCAGGATGTCCTTGAGGACGGCCGTCAGGGTGGCGCCGCGAAGACCGCTCGTCCACGTGAACGCGGCGAGCACGATGAACGCGATGACCAGGGCGATCTCGCTCACGGTGTTCGCGTCACTGGTCCCGGCGAGCATCGCGACCAGCACCGCCTGCATCCCCACGATCTGAAGGGCGATGTACGGCAGTTCCGCGACGATCCCCGTCAGCGCGACCATCACGGAAAGCGACCGGCTGTTGAAGCGGTCCTTGATCAGGTCGGGAGCGGTGATGTACCCCTTCTTGTGGGAGATCTCCCAGATCCGGGGCATGGCGAGAAGCGCGATCCCGAAGGTGATCGCCACGTACGGAACCGCGTAGAAGAAGACCGCGCCCTTCGCATACACGGAGGACGGCACCGCGATGAACGTGTACGCGGTATACAGGTCCGCTCCGACCAGGAAGAACATGAGCCAGGTACCGAGCCGACGGCCGGCCAAGGCCCACTCGTGCATCGTTCGAAGGTCGCCCCGCCGCCACATGGCGGCCCCGAACCCGAGGGCAGCGAAGACGGCGAAAAGGGTCAGGAAGACGATCCAGGAGAGGGAATCCCACATGGTTCCTCACTCCGCCTGGGAGGTCGTGTCGGGAACCCCCCAGTCGATCAGGATCGCGGCCCCGAAGAACAGCACCGCAGAGAGCCCCAGCCAGAGGGTCTGCCACCAGTAGAAGAACGGAATCCCGCCCAACGCCGGCGCGTTCGTGTCGTACGTCGGGATCGAAAGGTAGACCAGCAGCGGTATCACGATCAGAATCCCTGCTACCACATGTTGCGGCTTCATGGCATGTTACACGTTAGCAGCCCGACTGGCTTCGGGTACATGAACCTGCCGAAAGTACGATTTTGGGCCCCGGAGAATCGCGAGGCATCCGACCGACGGACCCGCATCGATGACCGGGAGCCCGTGGCCCCCCCTCGTCGGACCTCTTGATCCACCGCGAACCGGGTCTCCGGGCCCCCTGCCTGCCGTTCGGGCTATAGTGTTATATATGGCGGACAGGGCTCGGGAAGACGCGCTGACATACGTCCGACAAACGGGCTGTCGTCGGCGACGGGTGCCGTAACGTACAAGCCGGCAGGGGAGACGCTCAATGCACCTCAAGCGGATCAAGCTCAGGAACTTCAAGTCGTTCGCCGGCGCGACCGAGATCCCGTTCCAGACGGGGTTCACGGGGGTGGCCGGACCGAACGGGATGGGCAAATCGAACATCTCGGACGCGATCCTCTTCGTTCTCGGGCCGACGAGCTCGAAGGCGCTGCGCGCGGAGCGGCTCACGCACCTCTTCTTCAACGGGGGCGCCTCGAAGAAGCCGGCGACCGAGTGCGAGGTCTCCCTGGTCTTTGACAACGCCGACAAGCTCCTCCCCTCCGACGCGGAGGAGGTCGAGGTCACCCGGTACGTCAAGCTCGCGCCGAGCGATCCGAACGGCTACTACTCGTACTTCTACGTCAACGGTAAGCGGACGACCCAGACCGAGATCGACGGATTGCTCTCCCACGCCCGGCTCTCGGGGGACGGGTACAATCTCGTCCAGCAGGGCGACGTCAACAAGGTCGTCACGATGGGGCCGGTGCCACGGCGGGGCCTCCTCGAGCGGCTCGCGGGGATCAGCCAGTACGACGAGGAGCTCGAACGGGCGGGCGTGAAGCGCCAGGAGCTCGATCAGAACCTCGACCGCATCCAGACACTCCTCACCGACATCAAGAGCCGACTGGCCTCGCTCGAAGGTCAGCGGCTCCAGGCGATCCAGTACAAGCAGCTTCAGGACGACAAGCGGCGGAACGAGGCGCGCCTCGCCCGCGCGGGTCACCGCCTCGCGGAGCAGGAGCTGGCCACCTGCCGCAAGCAGGTCGACGCCGTTCGCCGGGAGATCGAGCGTCTCGAGGGCGAACGGTCCGGACTCGCGACGCGCCAGGAGGAGCTCGGCCGGGAGATCGACGCGATCGACCGCGAGATCGCCGAGGCGGGCGGCGCGGCGGCGGTGAAGTTCAAGCAGGAGCTCGACGAGAAGAAGATGGCGTTCGCGCGGCTCGACCAGAGCCGCAGCCACCTCGCCGAAGCTCTCGAAGCGATCGAGTCCCAGGTCGGCGAGCTCTCAAAGTCGATCGAGCAGGAAGGAACCCAGCGCAAGAGCCTCGGGGGCCAGGAGACGAAGCTCGCGAGCGAGCTCGCGGAGCTCGCCAAGCGGTCCGAAGAGCTCGGTCGGGAGATCCAGGGCGCCACCGGCACGCCGGGTAAGTCCCAGGAGAAGCTGGCCGCGGCCCGGAAGCTCCAGCTCGAGCTCGAGCGTCAGCTCGAGGCGAAGCAGAAGGCGTGGCAGGCGGCGGTCCAGGCCCGCGAGGCCGCGAACGCGGCCCGCGAAGCGGCGGAAAAGGCCCAGGCGCAGGCCGAAGAGGACCTGCGGGAACGCGAGGTCGAGGTGAAGGACTTCGAGCTACGCGCCAAGGAGGCGAGCCCCGCGAAGTCCGCGACGGGCGGCTCGACCGGGGACCTCCAGAAGGAGCTCTTCCAGCTCAAGTCGAAGGAGAAGAGCCTGACCGCCGAGGCGGACCGGCTCGCCCAGGAGGTCCAGGAGCTCAACCGTCGCTACCTGACCCTCGATGCCCGACTCAAGGCGCGGGCCGAGTCCGGGGGCCGTCCGAACCAGCTCGCCGCGGTCGACTTCCTCCTCTCGCAGCGCAACCTCGGGAAGATCCCGGGAATCCGCGGGACCGTCGAAGAGCTCGCCGATTTCGACCCGAAGCACAAGGTCGCGCTCCAGGCGGCCGGCGGGAATCGCTTCCAGGCGCTCGTCGTCGAGACCGATCAGATCGCCGAGGAGTGCATCCAGCTCCTGCGGCAGGAGAAGCGCGGCCGCGCGACGTTCCTCCCGCTCAACAAGATGCTCGCCGGACGTGCCCACGGCAAGTCGCTCGTGGTCTCGAAGGCGACCGGGGCCGCGGGCTTCGCCATCGACCTCGTCCAATTCGATGAGGCGCTCCGGCCCGCGTTCTGGTACGTCTTCGGCGAGACGGTCGTCATGGACGACCTCGCCCACGCCCGCGCCCAGATGGGCGGCGTCCGACTGGTAACCCTCTCGGGGGACCTGATCGAGGCGACGGGGGCGATCTCGGGCGGCTATCTTGACCCCTCGAACCAGGGCCGTGGCGCCGACAGCGCCGTCGAGCTGAAGCGCCTCGGCGATGAGCTCCGCGAGAAGAGCGGGGCCGAGTCCGCGGCCCGGACCGAGCTCGGCAAGGCGACGGAGCGCATCCGCGCCCTCGCCGAAGAGCTCTCGAAGCGTTCGATCCAGGACCAGGCCCACCAGTCCACCCTCGAGGTCGTCGCGAAGGATCTCGCGGCCGCCCGCGAGCGGCTCGGAGCGGCGCGGGACCGGATCAAGTCCGCGGTCGCCGAGCAGAAGAAGGCCGTCGACACGCTCCGCGAGGCCGAGCAGGAGCTCGCGCGCGACGCGGAGGAGGTCGCCGACCTGAAAGGCCGCATCCAGAAGGCCCAGGAACAGTACCTCAACCAGCTTCCCGACACGATCTCGAGCCGGCTTCGCTCGCTCCAGGAATCGAGCGAGAAGACCGCGAACGAGCGGGTCCGGGTGAACGGCGAGCTCGAGTCGGTCCGCGCGTCGCTCCAGGCGATCGATGCCAACCTCGAGACGCGACGCAAGGAGCGCGAGAAGGCCCAGAAGGAGGCCGCCGCGCGGAAGAAGGAGATCGCCGCGGCCGAGCGCCAGCTCGCGGAGGCCCGGCAGGCGCTGGACGCGCTCAAGTCGATCGAGTCGAAGCAGTCCGAGGCGGCCCAAGGGCTCTCGGAGAAGAAGCGACGGCTCGATTCCGAGCGGCTCGAGGTCACCGGAAAGCTCGGCCAGGTCGTGGCGAACCTCGAGACCCGCCGGTCGATGCTCACGGGAGAAGAGACCCGGGTCGCCCAGGCCGAGCAGCGCTTCCACGAGCTCGAGGAAGCGCTCCGTCAGTTCCCGGAACCCGAAGCCGACGAGAAGCCGATGAGCGTGGACCAGCTCAAGAAGCGGATCGCCGCGCTCGAGACCGAGCTCGCGGCGCTCGGGGACGTGAACCAGCGGGCGGTCGAGGAGTACGATGCGGAGAAGTCGCGGCTCGACGAGTTCCAGTCGGAGGTCGAGCGGCTCACCACCGAGAAGAACGAGCTGATCGGGCTCGTCACCGAGATCGAGAAGAAGAAGCGGGAGAAGATCACCGAGGTCGTCACCCAGGTCAACGTCAACTTCCGCGAGATCTACGGCGAGCTGTCGGCCGGCGGCGAAGGGGAGATCGTGCTCGAGAACCCCGACGACCCGCTGGCGGGCGGCCTGCTCATCCGAGCCCGCCCGATCGGCAAGACGGTCGCCCGGCTCGAGCAGCTCTCGGGTGGGGAGAAGTCGCTCGCGAGCCTCGCGTTCATCTTCGCGATGCAGCGCTACGATCCGAGCCCGCTCTACGTGTTCGACGAGGTCGACATGTCGCTCGACGGGCTGAACGCCGAGTACGTGGGTCGGATGCTCCGGCGGAACGCCGAGCGGGCCCAGTTCATCGTGATCTCGCTCCGCAAGGTGACGCTCAAGTTCGCCCACCATCTCTTCGGCGTGACGATGCGCGGCGACGGCTGCTCGCGCGTCGTCGGGATCCACCTCGACGACATCCACGATGTCGAGAGCCGGGAGAACGCCCGCGCCCCTGAGGGTGCGGCGCCGGCGGTGGAGGCGCGATGACGATCTCCGAGCTCGAGGCGGCCGGTCTCGGCGCCCCGAGCGCCGTGCCGAGGGAGGCCGCGGAGAAGGTCCTGCGCTACCTCGTCTTCCACCGCTCGCTCCTCGGCGAGTCGGCGGACTCCTCCGCCCTCCTGGAGCGGTACCTGGCCCTGGTCCAGAACCTGAAGGAGGGGGTCCACGTCGTGATCGCGGATCCGTTCCAGAAAGCGATGGCGCTCCTCTTCGAGCTCGTGATGGAGGAGGAGTTCGATCCGTGGGAGATCGACCTCGTCAAGTTCACCCAGTCCTACCTCGACCGGGTCGAGAAGGAGGGCGCGGTCAACTTCGCGATCGCCGGCCGTCTCCTCTACATGGCGTGGAATATCCTCTACCTTCAGTCGGAGGCGCTGCTCAAGCTGCGCGAGACACCGGCCCCCCTCCCCGAAGGCGGAGAGGCCGACCCGCTCTCGGTCACCGACGATGGCTACCTGCCCCTCCTCGAGACCCCGGAGGCGGTCGACGTCACGAGCGCGGTGCTCGGGTCGGCCGACCCGCCGCCGCTCCTCGAGATGGTCCGGCACCCCGAGACCCGGCCGGTCTCGCTCCTCGAGCTGGTCCGGGCGTTCGGCGAGGCCGAAGCCGACGCCGCCCGCTCGCTCCGGATCCAGGAGCTGCGGGAGCGGCTGCGCGATGAGCAGCGGGCCCCGCCCGAGGTGCTCGTCCACGGGGACATCCCCGAGCAGGACCTCGAGGATGCGTGGGAGGCCGCCCGACGCCACCCGGTGGGCGAGGCGTTCCCGTTCCTCGACCTGTGGAACCCGCTCCAAGGACGCGACCGTCTGGTCGCCGTCTTCCTCGCGGCCCTCTTCCTCGCCCGCGAACGGTCGATCGAGCTCCGGCAGGAGCAGCTCGGCGAGTCGCCGGTCCTGGTCGTGCGGACAGCGGAGACGCGGATGCCCGTCCAGGAGGAGCCGTAACCATGCCGAGCAAGCTCGATGAGCTCGTGTTCCAGGTCGAAGCCGTGCTGTTCGCCAGCGGACGCCCGATGAGCGTGAAAGAGCTCACGACCGCGCTCGGCCTCGACGACTATCGGCCGGTCCAGAAGGCCGTCCGGACGCTCGAGCAGACCTACTCCCACCGGCAGTCGGCGCTCGAGGTGCGGCGCGTCGGAGAGCGGTACGCCCTCCAGCTCCAGGAGCGGTACGTCCCGAGCGTCCACGCCGTGACGCCCGTCGAGATGGCGCCCCGGACCCTCAAGGCACTGACCCTCGTCGCCTACCACCAGCCGATCCTCCAGAGCGTGCTGGTGCGGATGATCGGCGATGTCGCCTACGAGGAGGTCCAGCACCTGCGCGGGCTCGGCCTTGTGCACACCGAGCCGAAGGGCTCGACCCTTGAGCTCGTGACGACCCGACGCTTCGCGGAGTACTTCGGCATCGCCTCCTCGCGGCCGGAGGAGATCCGGCACTTCCTTGAGCAGAAGCTTGGCGTGGCGCCGTCCCCCGCTCCCGGCGTCGCCCCCGAGGGGGCCTCGATCGGGACCGCCGCCTCCGACCCTACCGCGATCGAGGCACCCCCAGGCGAGCCCGAGCCCGCGGAACCGACGCCGAGCGGATCGACCGCCGCGGAAGGCGGGCCGATCGCCGAGCCGTCGGGCTCCTCTTCGTCCTAGAACGCGCCGCACCGCGGGCAGCGCACCGGCTCCGCCGGTCGGACCGCGCCGCAGTACGGACAGGCGAACGTCGCCGGGGCCGACGCGGCCGAACCCGGGACGCCGGGCGCTGGGGGACCGTAGGGGGCCCCGAAGTCCGCGTGCGCCCCGAACGGGATCAGGGCCGGGGCTTCCGTCCCCCGCTTCGGCCGGGCGAACAGAAGGACGAGTCCGAGCGCCGCGGCCACCGAAACGCCGAAGATGAGGAAGATCGTAGTCCAGGGCACGACCGGGCCCGAGCTGGACGGCGGGGGGAGGCCCGGCACCGGGCCGGTGTAGGTGTAGTTCTGGATCGCGAGGTACCCGAGCACGGTGAGGAAGCGAAGCGCGTCGAGCCCGCCCCAGCCGGTGGTCGGGTCCCAGCCGGGACCGGCCGAGAACAGGTAGTTCCCGCCGACGGTCACGTCGAGGAACGGGTCGATGACCGCGGAGCCGGGTTGCGCGGCGAAGTAGCTCGCGGCCCGGTACAGCATCGGAGAAAGGTAGCCGAGGCCGGTCCAGTTGCCGGTCCCGGCGCTGTTCCGGACCGCGAGCTCGTCCGCGATGAGCCCGGCGAAGATGGGCGCCGCGACGCTCGTGCCGCCCAGGATGAGCGCGAAGATCGTGCCGGTCGAGTTGGCGAAGACGGTCGCGATCGTGGTGTTCGCGGCGAACGCGAGGTCCGGCTCGGCCCGGCCGAGCGTCGGCGCGCCCTGCAGGACGGTGGCGTTCACGATCGCGGGCTGGGCGGCCGAGTGGCGCTGCCAGTACGGTTCGGAATAGAGAGTGCTGATCCCGCCTTCGGTCCCGGCATAGTTCCCCGGACCCGCCGACGTGTCCCACCAGGCGGACATCGAACGGATCCCGGTCACGTAGGGGTCGTAGGTGATGTTGACCGAGGTCGAGTTGATGGAGCCCGTCGGGAGCCCCTGCAACGCCAGCGAGACTCCGCCGACCGCCGTGGACCCGGTCGAGTTGAAGGCGGCGCTCCCGGGCCACGTCGGGGTCGGGCCGTCGGTGCGGCCGGTGAGGGAGTCGGGGGCGTTGCCCTGGTCCCCGCTCGCGATGACGACCGAGACGCCGGTGGCGGCGGCGGTCGTCAGCTCCTGGTTCCAGAACGAGTTGTTGAGGTCGGGGAGCCC
Organism: Thermoplasmata archaeon; assembly: GCA_021821785.1. Lineage (GTDB taxonomy): Archaea > Thermoplasmatota > Thermoplasmata > Lutacidiplasmatales > UBA184 > Lutacidiplasma. The sequence continues at coordinate 15,099 of JAKACD010000011.1, read as the reverse complement.
GAACGATCCCGAGACCGCGCCGAGGTGGGCGGGCGAGTAGTTGTACGCGAGCGCGGCCGCAAGGCTCTGGGCGAACGCCGAGGCGAGCGTCCCTCCCGAGACGTTGCCCGTGGTCAGATTGCCCGCGAAGTAGAAGTTGTAGATCGAGGCGCCCGGGGCGAGGCTCCCCGCCATCTCGAGGTCGAGGGAGTTCTCGATCTCATCCGGTGTCGAGTCGTTGAGCTTCCCGAAGGAGCCCGGTAGGGGCGGCGTCAGTCCATCGAAGGTGACCGGGACCCCGTAGAGCTTCGGCTTGGGCCAGGCCGAGGGGAACGTGTCGTTGAAGTAGGTGGTGATCACGCTGGGGTCCCACGGCGGCAGGTTCACCCCTTTGCTCGCGTTGTATCCGCTCGCGAGCAGGGTCGCGACCGCGACGCCGGTCGGGTAGGTGGCGCCGGAGAGCCCGCTCCCGGGGAACAATCGGCTCGCGTTGTAGGCCTGGGTGAAGTCCGAGCCCACGTAGAGGTCCGAGTTCGACTGCGGATCGTGGACGAAGAGGCCCGGGCCGGTCGAGGCTTGGAGCGGTAGCGGGGCGCTTTGGACCGCAAGGTTCGGAATGAGGTGCGCAGGACCGGTGGCGCTCAGCCCGTCGACTCCCGCGATCAGTCCCTGGAGGGGGGCTACCAGATGGAGCGCGCCGACCGCCGTGTAGAGGGGGGACCCGTTCGCCGCCCCGTACTCCTCGAGCTCGACTCCGAAGAGCGACTGGACCCCCGCCGCTGGCAGCGTCGCCGAGATCCCAAAGCGGTCCGGGGAGACGCTCAAGGAGGTGGCCCCCGCGCCCCGGAGCGCGCCGGCCACGGCGGCCACGGCGGAGGGGCTGGGAGAGAACTGTTCGACGTACTGAGGATAGGTGAGGAAATGGTGATAGCGCGGGGACGCCGGGTTCCCCACGTCCGAAACGAACGCGGCCAGCGTGGCCGCGTGCGGCGACGCAAGCGTGAGCGTGACCGGCACGGGATAACCCGCCGCCAAGGGCCGAGCCGGGCCGCCCGCCGGTAGGGGGAGCGCGTCCGTGACGACCGATGGCACCGGGATGGGTGCAGAGGCCCGGGCACCCGAGCCGGGCGCGGCCGCGCTCAGTGCCCCGAAGGAGCCACACACCACGACCGCCGCAAGGAGGAGGGACGCGACGCCAGTTCGCCGCTGCACGATGGACGTAGGGACGGCCGGAGGCTAATCAATTGTACGCCCGGTCGCGCCACCAACCCTTTAGCCCGCGCCGGGCTCGCCCCGACCGATGGTCACCGGTCCGTCCCGGGCGTCCGAGAAGTGCGTCTTCTGCGACATCGTCGCCCGACGGTCGCCCGCGTGGATCATCTACGAGGACGAGGGAACCATGGCGTTCCTCGACATCTTCCCGTTCACCCGGGGCCACCTCCTCGTGATCCCGAAGCACCACGGGGCGCGGCTCACCGACCTCCCGTTCGAGCAGCAGACGGCCCTCGTCCGGAGCCTCGACGAGGTCTGCCGTCGGGTCGAGCGGCTCACGGACGACTACAACGTGGCGCTGAACGCCGGGGCGAGGGCCGGCCAGATCGTCTTCCACGTCCACTTCCACGTGATCCCCCGCTACGGCGAATCGAATCCGTTCCGAGCCACCTCGCGGCCGCCGCTCACCGAGCTGGAGGCCCGGACGCTCGTCGCGGAGCTCGCCGGGGACTGAGGGACCATGTCGCTCGAGCCCCGTCGACCGGCGGTCGCGGGGCAGTTCTATCCCTCCGATCCGTCGGCGCTCGCCCACGAGATCGAACGCTGCTTCACCGACCCCCGCGGCCCCGGGGAGCTCCCGTCCCCGCACCGGGCCCCGGCTCGCCGCGTGCGCGCGGCGATCGTCCCGCACGCGGGGTACGTCTATTCCGGCCCGATCGCCGCGCACGCGTTCGCGCGCATCGCCCGGGACCGGCCCCCCGCATCCGTGCTCGTGCTGGGGGTCGACCACTACGGCATGAGCTCGGGAGCGAGCCTTTCCGACCGGGCGTGGCTCACGCCGCTCGGCCCGACGGCCGTCGACCACGAACTCGTTTCCGCGCTCGCTCGCGGGCCTATCGTGGTCGACGAGGCCGCGCACGCCCGCGAACACTCGATCGAGGTCGAGCTCCCGTTCCTGGAGTACGTCCTTCCGAAGCCCCGATTCGTGGCGCTCGAGGTCGGCTTCGGCCCGCTCGATTTTCTCGAGGAGGTCGCAACGGTGGTGCGGGAGGCGGTCCGAGAGCGGGACGTCCTCCTGATCGCCTCGACCGATTTCTCCCATTATATCCCCCCGGTGAAGGCCCAGCGGCTCGACCGGCTGGCGCTCGAGGCGATCGAGGCGCGAAGCGCCAAGCGCCTGTACGACACCGTCCTCCGCCACGACATCTCGATGTGCGGCGTGGCGCCCGTCACCGTCCTGCTCGCGGCGACTCAAGACTGGCCGGTGACCGCCCGGCTCCTGCGATGGGGTCACTCCGGGGAGACGGAGCCGATGCGCGACGTCGTCGGCTACGCCGCCCTTGTCCTCGAGACGACAGAGGCCCCCCCGCCGCCCGTTAAATAGCGGGGGAGGCTCGGCGCGCCCGTCCGCGATGATCCTCTCCGATACTCGGATCCGTGCCGCCATGGACGAGGGCCGGATCGTCATCCGGCCGTTCGATCCGGAATGTCTCGGCACGAACTCCTACGACGTCCATCTGGGCCCGTACCTATCGATCTACCAGGACGCCGCGCTCGACGCGCGCCGGCCGAACGCGGTGACGGAGTTCCGTATCCCGAAGTCCGGGTTCGTGCTCGTCCCCGGGCAGCTCTACCTCGGTGTCACCGAAGAGTACACGGAGACCCACGGGTTCGTTCCCTTTCTCGAGGGAAAGTCGAGCGTCGGCCGGCTCGGCATCGACATCCACTCGACCGCGGGGAAGGGCGACGAGGGGTTCTGCAACTACTGGACGCTCGAGATGAGCGTGAAGATCCCGGTCCGGATCTACGCCGGCATGCCGGTGGGACAGCTGATCTACTTCGAGATCTCGGGCGCGGTCGAGCGCAGCTACTCCCGGAAGCGTTCGGCGAAGTACCGGACGGTGAGCCGGCACCCCACCCCCTCGCGGATGTACCTCAACTTCCGGACTCCCCGCGCGGACCCGCCCCCGCGCCGGCCCGGCTCCCGAGCCCGCCGCCGATCGAAGGGATAGATCGATGCCCCGAGGCTCGCTCGAGCAGCGGGTGCGTCGCCTCCGCCTACCGCTCCGGACGCGCCGCCTCGAGCTCGTCCTGCCGGACCCCGCTCAGGTTCCGGAGCTCGTGGAGCTCCTTCGGACCCCCGAGATCGCCCGCTGGACGCTCCATATTCCTTACCCCTACTCCCCGAGCGACGCGCGCGAGTACGTCCTGCGGGCGCGACGACGGTTCCGGGCCGGGAAGGGCCTCTCGCTCCAGATCGTCCGCCGCGAGGACCGAGTGTTGATCGGAGGCATCGGCCTTCACGACCTCTCCGACGAGGGGGCACGGGCGGAGGTCGGGTACTGGCTCGGACGGAGGTACCGCGGGATGGGCTACGTAGCCGAAGCGGTGGAGGCCCTCCTGAAGATCGGTTACCGCGAGCTCGGGCTCCATCGCATCGAGGCCGGCGTCCTGCCGGGGAACCGGGCCTCGATCGCGGTGCTGCGGCGCGCGGGCTTCACGCGCGAAGGGGTTCTTCGCGACTACGTGAAGAAGGACGGACGCTGGTGCACGACGCTCGTGTTCTCTCGGCTCTCGACCGACCGACCCCGCCGGGGGCCTCCGGACTAGGGGGACGGCTCGGTCGGCGGGCGCTCGGCGGAGCCGTGGGCCACGAGATAGAACGCGGGACGTCCGGGCCGGGCCCGGTCCCGTCGGCCGAGCGGGTCGGCCCCGCCGGCCTCCGATTCCCGGAGGACGGAGATCACCGCGAAGCCGAACCGTCGGGAGAGGTAGCCTTCCGCGGATCGCAACGTCTCGGGCTCATCGACCGCCGGACCGGTCGGGGCGCTCTCGGCCCGCAGCAGCGGGAGGACCCGCTGAACGTACTTCGCGACCTCGGCCCGATGGGCGTCGACCTCGGGGTGGGCGGTCCCGCGCTCGATGATCTCCCGGATCGTCGGGGTCTCGCCCCGGTCCACGCGTTCCCGCATCCAGCTCTCCACGAGCGCCTTCCACGACTCGGCGACGTAGAAGATCGCCTCCGCCGGGACCGGACTCCCGCGGTCGAGTACGGGCCGGAGAACGGCCCGCAGGTCCTCCTCGACCCGCTCGAGATACTCCTCGCGCGCCTCGGCGACCTCGGACCGCGGGAACTCCTCGACCGCCGGGAGGGGCTGGACCGCGACAAGGCCCGGGAACCGACCCGCCCCGAGCTCCTCGGCGAGATGCGGCGCGATCGGGGCGAGGAGGCGGATCCAGGCGCGGCCCACCTCGTCGGTGGCCCTCCCGGGGGCGCCTCCCCGTGCGTAGTACCGTCGGAGCAGCGTCGGGATTGCGACGCACGTGAGTTCGGCGACCGCCCGAAGGTCGGTCGCAGCGTAGGCGGCGTGGATCGCGGCGACCCTCTGGTGCATCTGGGAACGGAGCCAGGCGTCGAGCTCCGGCGGCCCGTCGCCATCGCCCTGGCTCTCGCGGGCGAGCCGCTCCACGTCCGCGAGCCGTTGCGCGGCCGCGTCGACGAGCTCGGAGTCCCACTCGAGGTCCTGGGACACGGAGCTCGCGATCAGGTAGAACAGGCGGAGCGGGTCCGGGCCCCACTCTGCGAGGGCACTCTCGATCGACGGGATCCTCCGTCCCATCTCCTTCTTGGAGAGCTTGGTGCCGCTCGGGCCGGTGATCCAGCCGTGCACCAGGATCCCCCGGGGCTGGAACGCCGGCGCGAGGAGGCGCGCGTGGGTGTAGAGGAAGACCGGGAAATGGACGCGCTTGTGCTCCTTCCCACCGATGTTGAAGTCGAGCGGATACCAGAACTCGAACTCCGCCCGGATCTCCTCGAGGAGGGTCCGGTCCACCGAGGGTTCGCCCGGACCCTTCCCCCGGAACACGTAGTCGAAGAACGCATCGGTGAGCTGCTCGGTGCGCAGGCGCCCCGAGGCGACGAACCGGCGCACGACGAAATATGCCATGTAGAGGGTCGAATCCGCGATCGGTTCGATCGTCCACTCCGGGTCGAACGGGAACGGCGTTCCGAGCCAGCGACCGCGGCGGGTGCACGGCCGGTCCGCGAACCAGTCGAGGATCCCCCCGAGCTCCCGGCCGTAGTCGACCGGCGACGTAACGAGACGGCCCGCGACCTCCGCGGTCCGCGCCTTCCACTCCGCGTCGGCGTAGTGGAGGAACCACTGGTCGGGGACCCGGCGGATGATGACGTCATGACCGTTCCGGCAGCGGACGGGGAGAGAGAACTCCTGGAGGTCGAAGCTCGTCCTCTCGGCCCGCAGGGTGGCGGCCACGCGGTCGCGCGCCTCCCGCACGGGGATCCCGGCGAGGGCCGGTATGGTCATCCGACCGCGCACGTACTCGAGCCGGTAGAGCCGCTCGGTCGCCTCCTTGAGATGCTCCGCGTCGTCGAGCCCCCGGGTCCCGGTCGCGCGCAGCGCCCGTTCCGCCGGCGTTCCCGTGCCGCCCTGGAGCTCACGCTCCGATGGCGAGAGCTCCTCGGGATCCCCGACCTCGAGAAGGACGGGGGGAGGGCCGAGCGCGGACCGCTCGTTCGGTGCGAGGCCGAAGAGCGCTACCGCGTCCGCCGGGGCATGCGCGGGGACGCTCATCACGACGCCCGTGCCCACCGTGGGGTCGACGAGCGGGCTCGCCAGGATTGGAACGGACGACTCCCGGAAGGGTACCCGTACGCTCCGTCCGAGGAGCTCCGCCGCGGGAACCTCGTGGCCGAGATGGCCCCCGTGCTGCTCGACGAGCCGCTCGCCCCCCGGGCGGGCGACCAGATAGGCACCGCTCTCGTGGTGCCAGACGACCAGCGTCTCCCCCGGAGCGAGCCAGAGGTTGGTCACACCGTAGACCGTTTCCGGCCGCAGCGTCGCGGCGAGCAGGATCCGTCCGTCGTCGAGCGAGAACGGGACCGTGGTGTAGCGAATGACCTCCGCGGTGCCGCCGGCCGAGAGGTCGGTCTCGGATGGGTCGACCGCGACCGGGCCGCAGACCGGACAGACCGAGGCGTAGTACGTCCCTTGGACGAGCGCGCCCGTCTCGCGAAGCGCGTGGAACTGCCAGCGGATGAAGGCCCGGTAGTCCTCATCGATCGTCGTGACGTACGCGGTCTCGTCGACCAGCACCCCGAGGCCGCGGAGTACCCGTCGGTACGACTCCCCCAGGAACCGCGCGGCGGCCTCAGGTTCCTCGAGCGGCCCCCACGCGTCCGGGGGAACGTGCTCGGTCTCGAGCTGCTGGAGGACGAGGGGGTCCCGGTCCTTCACCTTCTGGGCGAAGGTGACGGCCGGTAGGCCCGACGCGTGCACGCCGAACGGGAAGAAGACCGCCTCGCCCCGCATCCGGTGATATCGGTGGAGCGCGTCCGCGTAGGCGTACCCCCGGAGGTGCCCGACGTGGAAGAACCCGCTCGCGCCCGGGTAGGCGACCAGGGCGAAGAACTTCCCTCGCCCGGGCGACCGCTGCCCGGTCGAAAGGCCTGCCCGGGCCCACTCTGCTTGCCAGTGGCGGGCCCGGGCCGGTTCCATGCGGCGGCTTTCACGCGGCCATCGTATTTATCGGGTCCCCGCCCGGGCCCCGCGGAGCGGAAACGCCAAGAGCCCGCACGACGAGCGACCGGGTCGATGCGGATCATCGAGGTCTTCCATTCGCTCCAGGGGGAGGGACCTCTCACCGGGGTCCGCATGACGTTCATCCGCACCGCCCGCTGCAACCTTCGCTGCGCCTGGTGCGACACGACCTACTCCTTCGGACCGGGACGCGTGCGTACCGTGGCCTCCCTGGTCCGGGAGGTCGAGCGGAACCGCACCCGTCATGTGTGCTTGACCGGCGGGGAGCCGCTCCTCCAGAAGGAGTCGCGTGATCTCGTGACCGCGCTCGCCGCCCGGGGGATCTCGACCGTGATCGAGACCGGCGGCTCGCTCGACGTCACCCCGTACCTGGAGGTGCCGGAGGTCACCCTCAGCGTGGACGTGAAATGCCCGTCCTCCCGGATGGAGGGACGGAACCGCTGGACGAATCTTCCGCTCCTACGAGCTCAGGACGTCCTCAAGTTCGTGATCTCGGACCGCCGCGACTACACGTACGCGAAGCGCGTGCTCCGCGGCTACGCCGGCCCGGCCACCCGGGTGTTTCAGCCGGCGTGGGGCTCGGACGCGGGACGCCTGGCGGACTGGGTCCTTGCGGATCGGCTGGACGTACGGGTGATGCTCCAGGAGCACAAGGTGCTCTGGGGCGATGTCCGCGGCCGTTGATCCGACCGTGCCCGGACGCTCCCCGACGTCCTGACGGCTCGGGACGGAAGGCTAATGAGGGAGCGGCCATCGTTCGGCCCCTCGGGCCATGGTCGATGAGCCTCCCCTCTCCGCCGGGCCGGTGCCCGGGCTCGATGCCGCGTTCGGTAAGGCGAAGGGGATGGTCTTCCCCCGCGTGGTCCTCGTCGGCCACGGGGTGCTCGCCGATCTCGCGAGCACCTGCCGCGACTTCGACTTCCCGCGGCAGGGAGCGGTCATCACCGGACCGAAGACCGGGGAGCTCGCGGGGCACCGAGCGACCCAGATCCTGAACGACGGTGGGTTCGACACGACGACCGTCCTCGCGCGGGAGGCGACGGAAGCCGAGGTCGCCCGTGTCGAGGCGGCCGTGCGCGAGAGCGGCGCCCGCTTCCTCGTCGGCGTCGGCGGCGGGAGCAAGATCGACATCACGAAGGTCGTCGCCGCCCGCCGGCGGATCCCGTTCGTGAGCCTCCCGACCTCCGCGGCGCACGACGGCATCTCCTCGCCGCGGGCCTCGCTGCACGGGGTCGATACGATCACGAGCACCGAGGCAGCGGTCCCGATCGGGGTCATCGCGGACACGGAGCTGATCGTCCAGGCCCCGTTCCGCCTGCTCGCCTCGGGCTGCGCGGACGTCATCTCCAACACCACGGCCGTCCTCGACTGGCGGCTCGCGGTCCGCCTGCGGAACGAGGAGTACTCGAGCACCGCGGCGGCCCTCAGCGAGTACGCCGCCCAGGAGATCATCGACCACGCGGACCTGATCAAGCCGAACCTCGAGGAATCGGTGTGGATCGCGATCCGGCCGATCCTCGTCGCGGGGATCGCGATGAGCGTGGCCGGCTCCTCCCGCCCCTGCTCCGGCAGCGAGCACCTGTTCAGCCACGCGCTCGATCGTGTATCCGAGCGTCCGAGCCTGCACGGTGAGCAGTGCGGCGTCGGCGCGATCATGATGATGTACCTTCATGGCGGCGACTGGAAGCGGCTCAAGAACACCCTGCTCGCGATCGGGGCGCCGACCACGGCCCGCGAGCTCGGGGTCTCGAAGGACGAGGTCACCCGGGCCCTCGTGATGGCCCACTCGATCCGCCCCGAGCGCTACACGATCCTCGGCGACAACGGACTCACCCGCGATGCCGCCGAACGTCTCGCCCGCGTCACCGGGGTGGTGGAGTAGGTAGGATCCTGAATCATGGCCGAGATCACGTTGCTGGCGAAGTCCGAGGCGCACGAAGGCTACGAGTTCGTTTACCAGGGGGGCGGGGCCGTCTGTCGGACGTGCCCGTACCGCCACGCCTGCCTGACCCTCGACCCCGGTCGCCGCTACGCGGTGACGAAGGTCCGGCCGGTATCGCACCCGTGCGCCCTCCAGGAGACCGAAGCGAACGTGGTCGAGGTCCGGCCGGTCCCGCGGTCCCTGCTGGTCGAAGCCCAGAGTGCGATCGTGGGGAGCTCGGTGGAAGTCGGCCGCTACCAGTGCCGCCGTCTCGACTGCCCGAACTGGTGGGCGTGCGCCGGCCCGTCGCTCCCGGTGAAACAACGGTTCCGGGTCACGGCGGTCCAGGACGGCCCAGCGGAGTGCCGCATCGGCCGAACGTTGAAGCAGGTCGAGGCCGTCTAGTCGGGACGGCATGCGGGGCTGTGGGGTAGCTACGGGCGCGAGGAACGCGCCTCCGTCCGCTCTACTGGTCCATCCTTCGGGCTTTGGGAGCCCGGGACCCCGATTCAAATTCGGGCAGCCCCATTCCGCGACCCGGCGAACGCAGCGACCCGCCCTCCGCCGGAAAGAGTCCGTCAGCGGGATCGTACCCGAGGGGGACACCTCGTGAGCCGGCCGACCGTCACCGCGGTGATTACTTCCCAAGACCGCGCGGCGTTTCTGCCGGAAGCCGTGACCTCGGCGCTGACCGCCGGCGCGGACGAGGTGCTGGTGGTCCGGAACTTCTCCGAGCCGATCCCCGGGGTCGAAGGTCGGTACCGGGATCTCCCGTGCCCGGAGCGCGAGACCGGGAACAAGCACGCGGTCGGGGTCGAAGGGGCCCGAGGCGACCTGATCGCGTTCCTAGACGACGACGACATGTGGGTCCCGGAAAAGCTTGATCGGGTCCGTACCCGGTTCGGCGATGACCCGAACCTCGTGTACTATTGCCACGGACAGACGGCCGTGGACGTCGAGGGTCGGCCGGTCGATGCCCGTCATCCCGAGTTTCGGACGCGCGAGCCCGCGGCCTTCCTGGGTTGGGATCCGGCGAAGATCGACGATCTCTTCGACCGGATCTGGCCGGGAAACAACTCTTCCACCGTTGTCCGTCGCTCCTGGGCGCTCCGCTGGACCCCCCTCCTCCGGTCGGCGGGCTGGGCCGCAGACCGGGTCTGGATCACGGCGGCGCTCCTCGACCGGGGAGGCATCGCGATGGACCCCGCGCGCCTGACGCGGCTTCGTCTCCACGACCTCAACATGTCGCACGCCCGAGTAAGGAGCCCGGCGGAGTTTCGGGAGCGTCATGGCACCGCGTCGGCGCGGTTTGCTCGGGCGTGCACCGAGCTCGCGCGCGTCGCCGCCGAGAAAGAGGGTCCCGCGAGCCCGATCGCGCGCCACTTCTCCGAGCGGGGCGCGGCCTTCCAATTCTTTGCCGATCTTGAGAACGGCACGCACCCTCGGCGTTCGGCCATCCGCGAGTTGCGCGAGGGACCCGGCCGACGGGACCGGGGCGCCGGCCTGAGCGCGCTCGTGGCTCTGATCTCGCCGGCCCTAGCTCGGCGCCTTCTCTTCCAGCGGAGCCAAAAGCGCTGGCGGCTCGGGACGATCGGTACCGGCCCGTGACCTCTCGGGGCGACACGCTTTAACGTCCGCGGCCTCCGACGCACGGCATGGTCCGGGTTGGGGTTACCGGCGGTACGGGGTTCATCGGGGGCGGACTGCTTCCGGCGCTTGCGGCCGCGGGGCATACCCCGCTCGTCGTCGACGATCGGACGGGCCCGGTCTGGGTCGCCCATCCCGAGTGGCCCGCGCTCGTGGCCCCGTGCGAGAGCGATCGGGGGTTGCGGCACCTGGCCGACGCCGACGTGATCCTGCATTTGGGGGCGGTCTCGGGCGTCATGGCGTGCGCGAAAGACCCACCCGCCTCGTACCGCGTGAACGTTGAGGGCACGCGGCGCTTGGTGGCGATGTGCCGCGAACGGCGGATCCCGATCGCGTTCGCGAGCAGTCTGGCGGTCGTGGGATCTCCCGATCGCCTTCCGGTGACAGAAGAGACCCCCGCCCGGCCGACGCACGAGTACGCCCGCCAGAAGGCCGAGGCCGAGCAGGTGGTTCGGGGACCGGGAGCGGAGGGGGTCATGCCGACCGCCGTGCTCCGGATGAGTAACGTGTATGGGTCCTACTCGGTCGGCGACCGAACGGTCTCGAAAGGAAACGTCCTGACCCTCTTTCTCGAACAAGCCCGCGCCGGCCGGCTCAGGGTGAATGCCCCCGGTACCCAACGACGCGACTTCATCCACTTCGAGGACGTCGTCGCCCACTGGACGGCGGTCGTGGGTTGGCTCGCATCGCGTGTGAACCACCCCGAAACCCGGACGTTCAACGTGGCGAGCGGGGAGAACTTCTCGGTCGCCGAGCTCGCCGAAGAGGTCCGGCGTCTCTGGGGCGAGCGCCACGCGACGGCGGCTCCGCTGGAGATCGAGGTGGTGCCGAATCCCAGGGGCGGCATCGAGCTGATCGACCCGAAATTTCAAGTGTCCCGGAAACGGACCGAGATCGACCTCGACGTCCACTGCGAGCACGGAGTGGAAGGCTTCTTGCGCGATGCGCTTGCCCGCGATGGCAACGCGTGAGGATGGCCCCGCCGGCACCCCCCAGGCGCCCGCGTACTCAATAATCGGCCCAGGAGACATGCGACCCTGCGTGCCTCCCCCGGGGGAACCGGCCGATTGAGTTCGTCTTCCACCCGAGCGAACGTCGAGGGGGCCGCCCTCAGGGAACCACCGGTTCACGAGAGGGTCCGGCCACAGCTCGGTGGAGCGCGAGCTGACCGACACCGTCCCATCCGCGTTCTCCCGCGGCGCGAGGCTGGTCGGCTCGCCTACCCGCTTTGCGCGCCCCGGGCCGGATCACCTACCATTCCCCCCGTCAGGCTCGAGCGAGAGTTGTCCGACTATCGGAGGGGCGATAACCCTAAACTGCTCGAGCGGGCTCATAAAAGGGATGAACGAGTGCGTTCAGGGGCCTGCCACAGACGACAGACTGAGTCGGGCAGTGGGAGGGTGTCCCGTCGGCCGGCGGAGCACGGGTCGCCTTGACCGCGCATCGCGGCCCAGTTCATCGAACTCTCTCGCCCCACGGCGGCCGGCTTGGTGAGCGGGTAGGCAACTCGGCATGGACGTTCGCAACGTGGGAGGCGGGCGCGAAAACGACACGGTGGCCACGCTCAGGATGGATGCTTTCGCACTCCCGGTGGTCGAGGTGGTTCACGACGCCCCCGACGTCGCGCGCCCGTTCCCGGACGGCTCGTTCCGCCGCGACGTCTCTCACCCGCAAATCGAACCCTTTCCCTCCGGTAGACAAGGACGGGAACCCCTCTTCGAGAACTCGGACGAGGCGGCGCGTGTCCTGAGCCCGCGCCGGACGTTTGCGTTCGACCCTCCCCACGCGGATCCGAGGCACGCGGGCGGAGAGATCCTCACACCTCGCCGATGCTTCGCCCGCCCTGCGCTCGACAACCGCCGGGCATTCGATCCCAACTCCCATTATCCGCGGAAGCGGCGGGCGCGCGCCTCGGTGCAGCGCGAGCGCGCCGATGGCGTCGACTACCACCGGAAGGCGCCCCCGCCCTCCTTGGACGGACCCCGTCCGCGACGCCGTCGTGGGATACCCCCACTCATCGACCTCGTCTTGAGGAGGGCATGAGCGGTCCCAGAGTTGCCATCGCGTCCGAGGGGTGGAACGTCCCGAGGTATCGGTACGTCGGGACCCACATCTACACCGAGGCCATGTTGGCGGCCGCGCGCTCGGCGGGGGTGGAGGCGTACCCGCTCCCGCGCCGCATGTTCCACGGGCGGCGGTTTGGCGGACTCGTGGGCCCGCTCGCCTACCAACTCGTCGCCCGGTACGACACCCCGGACGTCGTCCACCAGGCAACCCCCTTCGCCTCGCCCGGCGTCGACATCGTCACCATCCATGACATCATCCCTTTCCGCAGTCAGCGTCTCGCGGACCGCTTCTTCCGCATCGAGTCTATCCTCTCGATGCGACTTGCGAAGCGCGTGATGGTGACGACCGTCTGGATGGGCGACGAGATCCGCAAGATTCTTCCCGGGGTCCGCGAGAAGCTTCGCGTAATCCCCTACCCGTTCGAGACGCCACCCCTGCACCGTCAGACTCCGGCCCCCTACGACGCGCTCTGGGTCTCCCGGCTCGCGCCGCACAAGGATCCGGATCTCTATCTCCGTCTGGCGGCCGCGTTTCCCGGGCAGCGGTTCGCCCTGCGGGGCTCGGCAGCGCCGGGGTGGGAATCGTTCGCCGAGGCCCTCTGGGCGAGGGCGCCGCCGAACGTCACTTTCTTGCCCCTGCTGCCCGAGGAGGAGCGCGACCGGCTCTACCGGTCCGTCCCCATCATCGTCGCGACCTCGCGCTACGAGGGATTCCACGCCCCCATCATGGAAGGGTATATTCGGGGGATGAAGGTCGTTCTCCCCTTCATCCAGCCCTATATTGAGATCTACTCCGGCCGGGGTCCGTCACCGAACGTGTTCTGGTACGAGCCGGAGAACGTTCTCTCCTTGGCGGATGCGTTTCGGCACGCGAGCGAGACAGAGACCCGTAGTCCGAGCGAGGCGATCGTCGAACGCGTCTCGCACGCCACCGTCGGGCGGCAGCTCAAGGCACTCTACGAGGAGGCCGCCGCATGAACGAACCGGAGTCGGCAACGGAGTACGGGGCCGTGCCATCCATGACCGAACGACGGCGGCCCTCGCCAGGGGTGGCCAAACGAAGGCTCCGTCGGCCGGGACCGCGGGCGGGCGAAGGTCCGGCCGTAGCCAGAACGAGTGGAGAGAACGGCGGGCGCGGGGGAAAAGTCGATCGACCCTCCCTCGGGTCTCAGCACCCCGTGCGAAAGGGCCGACCGCGCTTTCGAATCCACGGAGGCGAGTCGGTGAGCGACCCGGCCGCTAAGGTCGACGAGCCGCTCCGAGGGAGGTGAATCGGGTACGAAAGTCGCCATCGCCTCCGAGGCCTGGAACCATCCCCAAACCCTCAGCACGTACCTCGTCACGAAGGCGATGCTGGACGCGGCGCGGGGCGCGGGGGTGGACGCGTATCCCCTGCCGCTCGTTTCTCACTATGGCTCGAGGGTCGGCGGGCTCATTGGACCGGGCCTTCAGCAGATATTTCGCGGCTACGGGGTCCCCGATCTAGTTCACCAGACCTCCATCGCGGCCCGGCGCGGCGTGGACGTGGCGACGGTACACGACATCTATCCATTCCAAGACCATCGCCTCGCCGACCGTTTCTTCGTCTGGCAGACCCGCCTCACGGTCCGTCGCGCGCGGCGGGTGGTGGTGACCACCGACTGGATGCGACGGGAGTGCACCCGGCTGTTCCCCCACTACGAAGAGAAGTTTCGCACGATCGCGCTCCCTCACGAGATCCCGCCCTGGAACCGGTCCGCGGAGCCGAGCTACGCGGCCCTATGGATCGGTCGGATCGCTCCGAACAAAGACCCGGAACTCTACCTCTCTCTCGCGGCGGCGTTTCCCGCGCTTCGATTCGCGATGCGAGGCTCGCCCAGTCCCGGTCGGGATGCCCTCGCGCGGGCCGTCGAGGCCACCCGCGCGCGAACGACCAATGTGGTCGCCCTGCCGCAACTTTCGGAAGCGCAGAAAGACGAGCTGTACCGATCGGTCCCGATCCTCGTCTCGACCTCTACCTACGAGGGGTTCCACACGCCCGCCATGGAGGCGTACGTCCGGGGAGTGAAGCTGGTCCTCCCCTCGATTGAGCCCTATGTCGAGTTGTACGGGAAGCAGGCCGCCAACGTGTTCTGGTACACGTCGAAGGAGCTCCGCAGCCTAATCTCGGCGTTCGGTGAGGCCCACTCGGCCCCGGGAGCGCCGCCCAGCCCCGAGGTCCTCGCCAAGGTCAGCTCCTCGGCCGTCGGGGAGAAGCTCCGCGCTCTGTACGAAGAGATCGCGTAGCGCTCTCAGGTGCCCCGCGTCCGGCCCGGGCGCCAGTTCGGTGGCCCGGCCTCTCCGCCACCGTGCGCAGTACTCCGATCGGACCGTGCCGCAGCGGGAGCCGACCCCGCTCCGAAGTCCTTCCGGGACTCCCGCCGCCGGTCGCCGTGGAGAAGGTCCCACCTCGCCGCGGCCAAGAGAGGCTAAACGTCTTGGTGGGTCTGCCGCCGCGATGACTCCGCAGGAACCTCCCGCGCCCGCGCGCCCTCCCGGGGTGCAGGTCGGCTCCGGAACGCTCTACTGCGAGGCGTGCGGGACGGAGACGCCGCACCGAATCCTGAAACTGGTCGCCGGCCGGGAGGGCACGAACGCCCCGACCCGGGGTATCGCCCGATGCCAGCGCTGCCGCTGGACGCATCCGTTCGAGATGGCGGTGAAGCGCCGGGTCGCCGTGGACGTGATCGTCTCGGTG
>JAKACD010000058.1 GCA_021821785.1 Thermoplasmata archaeon | reverse complement strand
CGCCTTCGTGCGTTGACGCGCGGAGCGGACCCGACGCGGAGGCTACCGCCCCGGATCCGAGGCCGCTCTCCGGGCCTCCGGAAGCCGCGTCGGCGCCGATAGGGTTTGAAGGGCGCTCGGCTCTGTCCATCGAGTTCCATGTCTCGACCGGTCGAACGTGCCGAAGAGGAGGAGCTCGCCAACTCCCTGCCGGACACCCCCACTACGTTTGGCCCGCGGTGTGTACTCCTGCGCCACGCCGGCCGCGCGTGGGCGATCGGTCCCCTCTCACGGCCACACGCCGCCATCGTCCAGGCCGCATGGCAGCCGCGGGAGGTGATGGCGTTCGGCGAGGAGGTCGTCGAGATCGGGCGCCTGCTTCGCTCGGTGCCCGGATGGGACGCAGTCCACTGCCGGGAAGGGCTGGCCGAGCCGCTCGGTTCGGCGATCACGCGGGAATTCGGGTGGCCCACCCGGATGGTGCGCGACCTGTACTACACCCTGGAGGATACTCCCGTCGTCTTCCGCCACCCGGCGGTCCGGCGGCTTTCGGAATCCGACCTTGCGCTCATCGAAGCCGCCCCGCCGGAGCTCGGTCTGGTGGGGTTCGATTCCCCGCTCGCCGCGCTTTCGGGCGGAGTGGCGGCGGGCGCGGTGGTCGAGGGCCGACTCGTCGGTCTCGTTTCCATGACCGTCTCCTCGGAAATGCACGCCGATCTCGCCGCCGCGGTCCTGGAACCGTGGCGGCGGCGAGGGATCGCCCGGGCCGCCGCTTCCCTCGTGGCCGCGGAGGTCCGGGCCCGGGGGTTGCGGCCGGTGTGGAGCACCGGGGAAGAGAATATCGCCTCCCAAGCGGTGGCGCGGGCGGTGGGTTTTCGCGAGCACGGCACGATGGCCTACGTGGTGGTTCCTTCGCTCCAGCGTGCCGGGGGTTTTGACCCGACGCACGGGCGTTGACCGCTCCCGGACGATCTTCTCGGCCGCCTCGGGCGAGAAGGCCGCAGAGCGCGGCTCTCCGCTGCGCTCAAGCAGGGGTCGGCCTTCGTGGGTCGGGCCGCCGCGCGGCGCGATGCGGCCGCCGATGACCACGGAGAACGGGATGGAGCCGACACGAGCCCAGCACGTCCTGGTCGTGGGCGCCACGGGATTCGTCGGCCGGGCCCTCGTTCCGGCGCTCGTGGCCCGCGGGCATGCGGTCTCCGCGCTGGTGCGGGACCCGGGGCGGGGCCGGGAGAAGCTCCCCCCGGAGGCGCGACTGATCCGAGGGGACCTTCTCGACCCGGCCTCGCTCGAGCCCGCCCTTCGCGGCGCCTCGACCGTGTTCTATCTTGCCCATTCGATGGGCGCGGGGGATCGCTCCGTCCGGTTCGAGGTCCGCGACCGGCAGGCGGCCGAGAACCTGGTTCGGTCGGCCGCGGCGGCCGGGGTCGCGCGGATCATCTACGTCGGGGGTCTGGGAGACGAATCCGCCGCGCGTTCACCCCATCTCGAAAGCCGGCGGGAAGTGGCGCGGATCCTGGCGAGCGGCTCGCCGGAGCTCACCACGCTGCGAGCGGCGATCGTGGTGGGCGCGGGGGGCTCCTCCTTCGAGATGATCGTCCAGTTGGTCGAGCATCTCCCGCTGATGGTGAGCCCGCAATGGATACGGACCCGGTGCCAGCCGATCGCGCTCGAGGACCTGGTCGGCTACCTGGTCGGATGTCTCGAGGCGCCCGAGACCGCGGGTCGGTCGTTCGATGTCGGAGGTCCCGACACGCTCCCCTACTCCGAACTGCTCCACCGGATCGGCGACCGTCTGGGACGCCGGTCCCGGATCCTCGTCCTACCGATCCTCACCCCCGGGCTGTCCGCCCATTGGGTCGGCCTCATCACCGAGGTGCCGTCCTCGATGGCCCGGGACCTCGTGGAAGGCATGCGCACCGAGGTCGTCTGCCGCGAGAATCGGATCCGTGGCGTGCTGCCGCGGCCGCTCCTCTCGTACGACGAGGCCGTGGACAAAGCCCTCGAGAGCCGCCCGCTCCGGCCGTTGCGCCTGAGACAGCTCCTCGCTCGGTGGATCGGGACGCGCCCCGGTCAAGAGGCGATAGTGGACCTCCGGCGCGCGATCGGAAGATCGCCCGAGCGCTAGTTCGGCGCGGAGCGCGCCGGCCTCGCCACATCGCCGAACGTAGCGACCACCCAGGAGAAGACATTATATCGAAATCGATTCATAATCCGTATCATGGTCGAAGAACGCCCTCGGGGACCGATGCCGGGCCGCATCCTGGGACTCTACGCACTTTCCGTCATGGACCGAGAAGGGGGTCTCTACGGGTACGCTCTCGCCGACCGCATCGCCCAACGCACCGGAGGGGCCTGGCGCCCGGGACCCGGCGCCATCTACCCGGCCTTGGAGTCCCTCACGCGTCGGCATCTCGCGCGCGCCGGTCGCATCGGGCGTCGTCGCATCTACGACGTCACCCCGCAGGGTCGGACCTTCCTGCGCCATCTGCGGCGCCAGATGGCCGGCCGGATGAGGGCCGGGCCCGAACTAGGCCTTCTGTGGTCGGAGATCGCCGGCCACGAGGACCCGGGGGCCTTCCTCCTAGAACGGCTCACCTTGCATCTCGATCGGATCGCCGACTACCTGAGCCGCTCCGACCCGACCCCGGCCCGCCGCGAAGCGTTGCGATCGGAGGTCCTTCGGGAGCTCGAGCGCGCGCGCGGGCGTCTGACGGTGACGGAGACTCCCGCCCCGGCGCACCGGGGCCGGTCGCGGAGGGCAGCGCCATGACCACCTCGATCGCGATCGAGGTCCACGACCTCTCGAAGCGGTATGGGAGCGGGAAAGGGCGGAGCGTCCTCGCGCTCGACCATGTCACCCTCGCGATCCCTTCGGCCACGATCTTCGGGCTCCTTGGGCCGAACGGCGCCGGCAAGACGACCCTCATCAAGGTCCTCACGGGGATCAGCGACATCACGGCGGGGACGGCCCGAGTGGCGGGGTTTGACGTCCAGACCGAATCGCTCCAGGAACGCGCCCGGGTGGGATGGGTCGCGGCGGAGGTCATCCTGGACGACGACTTCTCCGTCTGGGAGAACCTCTGGCTCCAGGCGAAGCTCCAGGACCTCCGCGGATGGGAGGAGCGGGCCGCGCAGCTCCTGAAGTACTTCTCGCTGAGCGACGTCCGGGACGAGAAGACGAACCATCTCTCGACCGGCATGCGCAAGAAGCTCGAGATCGCGCTCGCGCTGCTCCACCAGCCCGAAGTGATCTTCATGGACGAGCCGACGATCGGGCTCGACGTCGGCACCCGACGGATGCTCTGGGACATCGTCACGGGCGTCCGCAAGGAGTTCGGCGTGACGATCCTCCTCACGACCCACTACATCGAGGAGGCCGACATCCTCTGCGACCGGGTCGCCATCATCGACGAGGGAAGGATCGTCGCCGAAGGGAGCCCCGCGGAGCTCAAGGCCCGGGTCCACGCGGACCTCGTGGAGCTCGAGCTGTCCGACGGGGTCGACGCGGCCGCGCTCCGTTCGATCCCCGGCGTTCAGGAGGTCAAGTCGATCGGCGCGGGCTGGCAGATCCGTGTCGCCTCCTCCGAGGAGTTCCTGCCCCGGCTGTTCGCCGCCATCCCGACGGACCATGTGCGCAAGATCAGCGTCGAGAAGCCGAGCCTCGAGACGGTCTTCCTGGACCTCACGGGGAAGCGCATCGGCGCCGAGGAGCCGATGGGGGACATCCGCAAGTTCTACGCCCAGATCCGGAGGGCCCGCGGATGAGGAGCCAGTTCTGGGGCCTCTACGTGCGGGAGATCCTGCGGACGTTCCGCAACCCGTTCGTGATCCTGATCACCGTGGTCCAGCCGTTCATGTGGCTCGCCTTCTTCGGGTCCAGCTTCAGCGAGGTCCCGAAGACCTACCTCGAGGGGCTCTTCCACACGAGCGACTACATCTCCTTCCTGTTGCCCGGGGTCCTCTCGACCTCGATGCTCTCGGTCGGGATGTTCGGGTCGATGAGCACGATCCAGGACAAACGCTTCGGTTTCATGAAGCGCATCCTGATCACCCCGACGTCGAAGGAGCTGATCTTCCTCTCGAAGGCGTTCGGCTCTGCGACCCGCGGGCTCGTCCAGATCCCCGTCATGGTGGCCGCTGCGTTGGCGTTCGGCGTGACCTTCTCGCTCTCGCCGCTCGAGTGGGCGGCGTGGATCTTGGGGCTCCTCTTCCTCGCGCTCGGGTTCTCGAGCCTGTTCCTTGCCGTGACCGCGCCGTCGACGGACTGGCAGACCCCCGGGGTCGTCTCGAACTTCATCACGATGCCGCTCATGTTCGCGAGCGCCTCGCTGTTCCCCTCGCAGCAGTTCCCGAGCTGGATGCAGGCGATCGCGAGCGTGAACCCGGTGTCGTTCTCCGCCCTCCTCGGCCGCGGCTTCGTGCTGGGGACCGGCACGAACTGGTGGGACCTCGCCTACCTCGCGCTCTTCGCGGTGGCGATGACCGCGATCGGCTACGTGGTCTCGGCCCGCTGGCTGCGCGTCGAGTGAGCCCCCGCGCGCCGCTCACGCCGTAGAGCGGGGGGCCGCCACGATCGAGAAGTCGCGGCCCTCCCAGCGGTCGGCGGCCGGCCAGAAGAACGTGAACGTCCATCGGCGGCCCGGCTGGCCGAGCGGCTCGAGGTCGGTGAAATGGAGACCCAGCGCGGTCGCGGTAGAGTCGAGGTCGCGCACCGTCCGCCAGTCGTCGTCGCTCACGTGGAGCCGGAACGGCTGGTCGGCGATGATCCGGAGGCGCGCCTCGGGCGCGACGGAGCGGGGACGACGATTGAACTTCCAGATCTCGAGCGGCGGCCGGGGCGGCCCTTCGAGGTAGCGCGCCGCGGCCTCGGGGACCCGGTCGAACACGCGACCGTCATGGGCCGAGCGCAGCAGTGTGACGTACTCGGCGTGGGCCCAAACGAGGGGCATCGCGGCCTCGGTGGGGCGCCCACGGTAGAGGTGAAGCGCCGGGTTGTCCGCCGCGTCCCAGACCTGCTCGGTGAGAAAGCCGGTGGCGGTCGCGAACCGCTCCATGGTCGCGAGGTACAGTCCCGGGTCGCGCCCGAGCGCGAGCTCGTAGTGGCCCCGCTCTCCCGTCAAGAGCGGCCAGGCCCGACCGACGCCCCAGTCCGAGTACGGACCACCATCGTCGCGCTGGCCGTAGCCGTCGTGGTTGTAGCGACGCCAGACCGGCCCGAGTGGCGTATCGACCCGGAGCACGTGGTCCACGACCTTCACGGAGTCGACGATGAGCGGGTCGTCCGCCCGGCGGATGCCGAGTCGCACGAGGTCGAGGAATCCCGCGTCGATGATCTCGCTCGCCGGGAAGACGTTCGGGGCGCCCGGTGGGAGATTGGGCAGCCGGAGCAAGCCGAGATCGGGCCCCTCGTCCGGCTCGGGGTCATTGACCGAGACCGGGCGGATGCGGGCGAAGTGACGCGGGACCCCGGCCAGCAACGTGCCCCGATCGGTCACGGTCCACGGCTCGATGTGCGACTCCAGAAAGTCGGCGTACTCCTGCACGAAGGCGGCGGTGGTCGCATCGCGGGTCGGTCCGACGAGCCGTCCCGCCACGGTGAGCGCCGCGATGCAGGCCGCGAGGGTCGAGGGCGAGTACCCGCCCACCTCCTCCCAGCGATCCTCCTGGGTCGCCGGCCCGCGTTCGATGAGGTACCGAGCGGCGCGCCGCACCATCGCCCGGGGGTCGAACCCCGCGAGGCCGCCCTCCGACGCGAGCCGTCCCGCGAGGAGGATCGGGAGCGCGACCTCGTCGAGCTGGATCCCCTGCCAGTACGGGGTCCCGTCGACCCAGAAGTTCTGGGGGAACCCTCCGTCGGGGCGCTGGCGGGTCGCGAGATAGACGAGAGCGCGCAAGGACGCCTCCCACCGGTCGGAGGCGAGCAGCGCGTTCGCCGTGTGGACCATGTCGCGGGTCCACACGAGGTGGTAGCCCCCCCGGTCGAGATCGCTCTTCGAAGCCCCCCACGGGATCGAAAGGGAAGCGATGAACGCGCCCGGGAAGACCTTGTCCTCGTGGGCAAAGAGGATCGACCGGCTCGTCCGATAGAGGCGCCCCTGATCGTGGGACGCTCCGGCGAGCGGGCGCTCATGGGCCCCGACCCGCCGCCACTGCTCGTGGAAGTGGCGCTGGTGGACCTCGAACGGGGTGCTGAGCGACTGGAAGAGCGTCGTCACCGCCGCCGGCACGGAGTCGCCAAAGGCGAGCGCGAGCGTGAACTCCCCACCGCCGTCAAGCGGCACCTCGCCGGTCAGGGCGACGTTCCCGCTCGGCGCCCGGTCGAACGCCCACGTGAGGTCAAGGTGGCGGGCGAGGTCGGTATAGCCGTCGCTCACCCCCACGTAGCCGACCGAGCTGCGTGCGAACGGCCGCGTCGCGGCCAGCGCGAGCGCGACCCCGTTTCGCTCGGCGGTCAGGACGTCCCGGTCGAGGATCCGTTGGACCTCCGCCGAGTTCCCCCACCCGCCCACGTCGAGGTGGGGTGCAGCCAGCACGAACAGGCGAAGGCGCCCGGCGAGCTCGGGGCGGAGGACCTCGACGCGGGTCCGGAGCAGGAGGCAAGGAAGGTGCGGGTCCGCGATCACCGACTTGTGCAGTCGGTACCGGTGCTCCGGGTCCTCCGATCGCACCTCGTACCCGAGCGCGTGCTCGGTCGGGCGCTCGGTGACGGTCGTGAGATGCCGCTTCTCCTCGTGGAAGAAGGTGGTTCCGTCGGTGAGGAGGAACTCGAGGTCGCGGAGCTGCGGGCGGTCGATGTGCGGGAAGTAGACCTCGGTGACGATCCCCCGCCAGAGCGTGAACCAGAGCCGTGAGTCCGAGGAGTAGGCCGTACCGACCCCGTCCTTGTTCGAGTGGGACCAGCGGGGCTCGATGCCGGGGGCGCCCGGGGCGATCCGGTCTCCTCGCCGCTCCACGTCGGGACCTCTCCCCTCGCTTACTCGTCGGAGCGTTTTGAGCTTTGGTGGGAACCGACGCGCGTTCCCGCCCCCGTGGGCCTTTTCCGATGGCGCGGCTGCCGAGGACGTGGACCTCGTCCTCTTTCTCGTGATCCTGCTCATCGCCGGCATCGTCGCCGGGATCGTCGGCTCGCTCACGGGCCTCGGCGGGGGCGTCGTCGTCATCCCCGTTCTCGTCATCGCCTTCGGGGTCTCCTTCCCGATCGCGGCCGGCGCCGGATTCGTCACGATCCTCGCGACGTCCTCCGCCTCGGGCGCGGCGTACGTGCGGGACCGCCTGAGCGACCTCCGCATCGGCATGTTCCTCGAGATCGCGACAGTGCCCGGTGCCCTCCTCGGCGCGACGGCGACCGTCCTCCTCGCCCACGCGAACCTGAACGCGGCGCTCCTGGTCGGCCTCGGGATCGTGCTGCTCGCGATCATCCCCGGAACGATCGCCCGTCGGAACATCGAGATCCCGATCGGGGTCCGGCCGGACCGGCGTTCGCGCCGCCTGAGGTTCGAAGGAGAGTACCGCGATCAGGCGCTCGGGCGGGACGTCTCCTACGCCGCGGGCGATACGAACTCCGCGCTCGGGGTGATGTTCGGGGCGGGGCTCGTCTCGGGAATGTTCGGGATCGGGGCCGGCGTGTTTAAGGTGCTGGCCCTGGAACGGTTCCTCGGCCTCCCGATGAAGATCTCGACCGCGACCAGCAATTTCATGATCGGAGTGACGGCGGCCGCCGGGGCCGGCATCATGCTCTCCGCCGGGTTCCTCAATCCGGTGATCGCCGGTCCGGTGGCGATCGGCACGGCGGGCGGGGCGTACCTCGGTAGCCGTACGCTCCCGGGGCTCAGGAACCGCACGGTCCG
>JAKACD010000057.1 GCA_021821785.1 Thermoplasmata archaeon | reverse complement strand
GCCACGCACTCCGCGCCGTGGTCGGTCTCGCCGCCGATTTCCAGGTCTTTACCGGACGGGCGCTTCCGGAGGAGCTGCCCGCCCCGTTCCGCGTCATCGGAGAGCTGTTCCACTCTCCGGGGGCGGATCGAACCACGGCCGAACCCTCCTCGCCGTCGCCCTCGTTCCCGGTACTGCTACCGGCGTTCCCCGAGATGCTCTCGCCGGCCGCGCCGACGATCGCGGAGTCCACGGAGTCGGAGGAGCTCGAGCGCCTCCTGGCCCCCCTCGGCCGGACGGCCATCGAGGGCCTCGGGGCCGGTCGAGAGGAGATGCTCGGCCGACTGGTCGAGAACTTCCGCGAGCTCGCCCGGGCGGCGCCCGTGCTCCTCGCGATCGATGACCTCCAGTTCGCCGATGCCTCCTCCCTCGAGCTCCTGCGACGCTTGGCCCGGGAGCTCGGCTCGATGCCGTTCGCCGCCGTGGCGACCGTCGCGGTGGATGGACCGGCCGCGGACGGGGCTCGGGAGACGATCGCCGAGATCGCGGGCCTCCCGGGCGTGCTCTCCCGGGCCGTCCGCCCCCTGAGCGTGGGAGAGGCCCCGGAGTTCGTCCGGTGGGTTCTCGGCGGGCGCGAGCCGAGCGGCGCCGACGTCCTCCGCTGGCACACCCAGACCGAGGGGAACCCGCTCTTCATCGAGCAGCTGGTGCGCGCCGAGGTCGGCGCCCGAGCCCGATCGGGGGCCGCGGCCCCGGCGGGGAAAGACGTCGTCGAGATCCTGCTCGGGCGGGTCCGGACCCTCGGGGAACCGGACCGCCGCCTCCTGACCTATTGTGCGGCGCTCGGGAAGGAGGTCGCCTTCCCCGTGCTCTCCGCGGTCGCCGGGATGGATGAGGAGCGAGTGACGGAAGGGCTGGACCACCTCGTCCACGCCGGCCTCCTGCGGGGCACCGGCGGGGAGGTCTACGAGTTCGTGAGCGAGGCGGTGCGGGCCCACGTCTACGCGGACCTCACCGAGACCCGTCGTAGGATCCTCCACCGGAAGATCGGGCAGGCCCTCGCGGCCCTCGGAACGACGAACGTCGGCGAGCTCGCCCGCCAGTTCTACCTCGGGCGCGACGACGCCCGGGCGGTCGAGTACAATCTCCGCGCCGCCGAGGTCGCGATCCACGCGTTCGCGTTCGAGACCGCGGTCGCGCACCTGGCCCGGGCCCTGGAGGCGGAACGTCGCCGTCCGCACCGTGACCCCCGCACCGAGGTCCGGCTGCTGACGGAGGAAGGCCGGCTGCTCGATGAGCTCGGTGCCCTTCTCCGTTCGGAAGCGCTCCTGCTGGAGGCGGTCGACAAGGCGCGGGCGCACGGCGCGCTCGACCTCGAGCTCGGTCGGGCGCTCCTCGGACTGGCCCAGACCCGCTGCGACCGCAGCGAGTACGCGTCGGCCGAGGCGCTCGCGGGCGAGGCGATGCACCTCCTTGAGACGGCCGGCCACCCGCGGGATCGGTTCGCGGCCCATCGGACCCTCGGGGTCGTGTTCTGGCGACGGGGCGACCTCCCGGCCGCCGAATCCCATCAACGCGCCGCGCTCGAGATCGCGGAGACCGAGGGGACCCCCCTCGAGCTCGGCCATGCCCTGGTCGACGTCGCCAATACGATGGTGCCGCTCGGCGAGGCGCGGTTCGAGCCCGCGCTCGAGCTCTACGCCCGCGCCGCCCAGCTGTTCGACACCGTCGAGGAGTACGGCGCCCGCGCCCGAGTGCTGATGAATACGGCCGTACTCGAATACGGAGCCGGCCGGACCGAGGCGGCGTTCCGGGACCTCCAGATCGCGATCGCCGCCGCCGAGCGCTCCCGCTCGCCGATCTGGGTCGGCTACTGCCATATCAACCTCGCGCAGTGGCACGCCGAAGCCGGTCGACCCGGGCCGGCGCGGGCGGCCTTCGAGCGCGCGGTGCAGGCCTTCCGTCCGCTCGGCGACCGTCTCGCGGACCAGCAGATCGCGATGACCCGGGGAATGATCGCCCTGGCCGAGGGGGCGTTCGACACCGCCGAGTCCGCTCTCGAGGAGGCGCTCGCCCGGGCCCGGGAGCTCCGGGTCGCCCCCGAGGTCTCCGAGGCGCAGCTCCGTCTCGCCGAGCTCGCGGAACGGCGGGGCGACGTCCGGGGGGCCCTCGCGCGGCTGCGCGAGGCCGAGTCGAGCGGCCTCCTCGAGCATCGCCCCGACTTCCGCCCCCGGCACGCCGCGCTCACCGCGGCCCTCGGACGGAGGGACGGGCCGTAGCGTTATGGCGGTCGGGAGGGGTGCCCCCGCGATGGAGACAGCACCGGCGGTGCCCCCGACGGCCGCGGATGGCTCACCGTACCCGAACCGCGCGCTGCCGACCTTCGAGCGCGACGTCCGGCGGATGTTCACCCATATCGCCGAGCGGTACGAGTGGTTCGACCACCTCGCCTCGCTCGGGAACGACTATCTCTGGCGTCCCCGGGCCCTGTGGGACCTCGACCGGTTCCGCGCCGCCGGTCCGATGGCGAGGGTCCTTGACGTGGGCTGCGGCACCGGCGAATTGGCGCGGCAGGTCGCGCGACACTATCCCGGTGCCCAGGTGCTGGCGGCCGACTTCACCGGAGCGATGCTCCGACGGGCCGACGAGGCGACCCGGAGCCGGCCCGAAGCCGGTCGGGTCGGCTTCGCCCGCGCGACCGCCCTCCGGCTCCCGTTCGCCGATGGGAGCTTCGATCTCGTGACGAACGCCTTCGTCGCCCGCAACCTGGCCGACCTCCCTACCGCTCTCCGCGAGATGCGCCGGGTGCTCCGACCGAACGGGGTGCTCTTGACCCTCGAGATCACCGAGCCGCTGTCTCCCACGTTCGGCCGGCTCTTCCACGCCTACTTCGACCGGGTCGTGCCGTGGCTCGGGTCCGTGGTCGGCGCCGCGGGACCGTACCGCTACCTCCCGGAGTCCCTGCGCAGCCTGCCGCCCCGGGCCGCGTTCCGGACCCATCTCGAGCAGGCCGGCTTCGGTCGGACCGAGGCCCGGCCGCAGTCCCTCGGGATCGTCACCACCTTCCTCGGAGAGGCCGGTCGGCCCGCGACCCAAAGCCGTTAAGCCGTCGCGAACCCGTTCGCGGTCGTGTCGAGCCCGGCGGGAGACGCGTTCCGCTACGCGCATGCCCATTCTCACGAGATCGCCTGGCTGAGCCAGAACACGAACCATCTCGTCCCGCCTGAGGTCGTGCGCGGGGCGCTCGAAGAGGCGATCCGGGAGCGCCGGTACGAGGGGTACCCGCTCGCGTCGGGCGATCCCGAGCTCCTCGACCTCGTCACCGCCGACCTCGGGATCGCGGGGATCCGCCCGTTCCTCACGGGGGGCGGGACGGAGTCGCTCTACATGATCACCCGGGCGCTGCTCGCTCCGGGCGACGAGGTGATCGCCTCCGACCCGAGCTATCTCATCATCCACCGGTTCGTGGAGCTCGCCGGCGCCCGAACGGTGAACCTGGATGTCTACGCGCCGCCGTATCACCTGACCCCCGAGCGGGTCCAGGAGGCGATCGGCCCCCGCACGAAGATGATCCTGCTCATCGATCCGCTGAACCCTCTCGGATCGGGGTACTCCCGCGAGGAGGTCCGCGGGATCGCGGAGATCGCCCACGACCACCACGTCACCCTCCTGAACGACGTCACCTACCGCGACTTCGCCGAGCGCCCCTCGCTCGCGGCCGAGTTCGCCCCCGAGGAGACCGTGACGGTTTGGTCGGTATCGAAGAACTGCGGCCTCGCCGGGATGCGGCTCGGCGGCTTCTCCGCCCGCCCCGAGCGCCTCCCGGCGATCGCCCGGTACAACACGAACGACCTCGGGGTCAACCTCCTCGCCCAGGTCGCCGCCCGGGCCGCGCTCCGCAGTAAGCCGAAATGGATCGGGGAGGTCGTCCGCCAGACGCGGGCGAACGGCGCGCGGATCCGGGAGGTCGTCGCAGGGGTCCCCGGCGCGGCGCTGCCGGTCTACCCGTCGCAGGCGAACATGCTCGTCATCGACGTCGGCGCCACCGGGGTCGCCCCCGAGGCGGTCCAAGAGGCGCTGCTCTACCGGCACGGGGTCTTCGTTCGGGCGGGCAATTACCTCTCTCCGCGCCACGGCGGGCGGTTCGTGCGGATCTCCTTCTCGAATCCGCCCGCGGACATCGAGCGGTTCGCGAAGAGCTTCCCCGAGGAGATGCGGCGCCTGAGCGCGAAGGCCCGCGTCCCCGGCGTCCCGGCCCCGACCGCCCCTTAGGGGACGGGCCGCGCCCGCACGTCGACCACGACGTGGGTTCGCCCGGGTCCGTACGGCTTCACTTCCCGCGCGCTCGGTGTCCCGAGCGACGTCCCCCCGGCGTCCTGGAGCGCGGCGAGGACCGCGCGGGTCGCCGCCGGCACGGCGTCGCGCGCGTCCGCCACGGTGTGCACGTGCAACCACCCTCCTTCCGGGGACACCAGCGTGAGCGCGCGGGGCACCCAGGGAAGGGCGCTCGGCAGGTAGCCGAGAAAGACCCGATCGGCCGCGCCGAGGGGCAGCGGGACCGCGCGGTTATCGCCTTCCTGGACTTCGACCGTCGACGCGACGCCGTTCGTTCCTAGGTTCTCGCGGAGGTACCGGGCGGCGACCGGGTTCTTCTCGACCGCGATGACCCGCCCGGCCCCCGCCCGCGCCGCCGGGATCGCGAAGTAGCCGATCCCGGCGAAGAGGTCGATCACCGTTTCGCCGGGGCGGACGAGCCGGCCGGCGCGTACGCGTTCGACCCGGTTCCCCGCGGCGAACATGAGGCGGGCCGCATCGAACCGCCACCGCACTCCGTGCTCGAGGACCTCCGTCTCGGTCGCCTCCCCCGCGATCCGTTCGACCTGGGGGATCCGCAGCTCGCCCTCGACCGGGCCGAGGACCCGGAGCACCGTCTCCACCCCGAGCTCCTTCTGCCAGGCGGCCCCGATCTCGCGGGCGTACGGCCCGAGCGCCCCCGGGAGGCGGACGAGAAGCACCCGGCCGACCCGCTGGTACCCGGCGGGCATCGTCTGCGCGAGCGTGGGCCCGGCGAGGGCCTCGAGGTGGGCCCGCACCCGCTCCGCGGGCGGGGACGGGCGGCGGCGCGGCGCCGGATCCGGCGGCATCGGCATCCCGAGGGCCTACGCCGACGTCGGTTCGGCGTCCTTCTCCAGGATCAGCTCGAGGAACTGCTTCAGGTGCGCGATCAGGATCGGATTGTCGGTGAATCCGCAGGCCTCGAGCCCGGGGGCGGCGAGGAGCGCATGCTCCCCGTCCGCGAGGACCTCGGTGGCAAGGAGGTTCTCGCGCGGCACGTACTCCACTCCCTCGGGAACGCGCTGGAGGGGGGCCGTCACGAACGTGACCCGGAGGCCGCGCTTGACCGCGTGCTGGATCTTCTTCCCGAGGTCGTCCCGCAGCTCCGCGACCTGCGGGGTCGTGAGGATGAACGTCCGGTTCGCCTGGTCGAGGAGATCGCCGATCTTCGCCACGACCTTGTCGCGCTCGCTGAGCAGGTAGACGAGCTGGGGTTCCCCGTGCTCGCCCACGACCCGGTGGAGGAGCGCGAGCTTCTCGAAGACGTCCTGGATGGCACCTTTGAGCGTATCGGCGACGTCGAGCGGCGGGGTCGGCCGGAACAGGATCGGCTTGCCGCCGGTCGGCTGGGCGTACCCCTTCTCGGCGAGCGACTCGAGGACCTTGTACGCGCTGGTCCGCGGGATCCCCGCGGCGGTGGCGAGCGTCGCCGCATCCCCCACCCCCCGCGCGACCAGGGCGATGTACGCCCGGGCCTCGTAGCGGGTGAGGCCCACCTTCTCGAGCACGTCGGTCGCTTGCCGGAACTCCTCGGAGCCCTGGTTCGCGAGCGCGACGGCGGTCTCCTCGATGGCGGTCATGCGGTGGTCGGCAGGACGTACCGGGGGGGGGACTTAACCCTGCGTGTGGGGTCGTTTTCAGGGGACCGGCTCCGTGAGCTTGAGGAGCGCGGCCTCGCCGAGCAGGGTCTCGACCTCCGCGGCGGTGAGGAGCCCGTGGTCGACCAGGAGCTCGCGGACC
The DNA here is from genome assembly GCA_021821785.1 of Thermoplasmata archaeon. Taxonomy (GTDB): domain Archaea; phylum Thermoplasmatota; class Thermoplasmata; order Lutacidiplasmatales; family UBA184; genus Lutacidiplasma. The sequence continues at coordinate 2,152 of JAKACD010000057.1, read as the reverse complement.
GGCCGACCGGTCCGCTCCGATTCGTGCAGGACCTCGGCGACCTTGAGGTAGCCGAGGCGCGGGGTGAGCACCGTCGCGATCGCGGCCGATTCGACCAGGAACTTCTCGAGCCGGGGGCGGTTCGCCGTGATGCCGTCCACGCAGGTCCGGGCGAAGACGGGCAGATAGTTCGTGAGGATCTCGGACGCGAAGAGGACCTCGTAGGTCGCCAGCGGCATCATCACGTTGATCTCGAGCTGTCCGGCCGCGACCGCGTAGGCGGTGGCGGCATCGGTCCCGAGGACGTGGAACGCCACCATGTCGAGGCACTCGGCGGCCGACGGGTTCACCTTCGCGGGCATGATCGACGAGCCGGGCTGGATCTCGGGCAGGCGGATCTCGTCGAAGCCCGTGGCCGGACCGCTCGAGAGCAGCCGAAGGTCGTTCGCGATCCGCACGAGCTCGAGCGCGAGCGTACGAAGCCAGGCGGACGCCGCCCCGAGCGGCCAGCGGCTCTGCATCGTCTCGAACGGATCCCGCGCGACGGTGAGCGGGCGGCCCGCGAGTCGGGCGTACTCCTCCACCGCCTTCCCCCGGAACCCCGGGACCGAGTTGACCCCGCTCCCGACCGCGCTGCCCCCGAGCGGGAGCTCGGAGAGCGCCCGCTCGACCGCCGGCAGCGCCTCGAGGACATGCTCGAGCGCGGAGGCGTAGGCCCGGAACTCCGCGCCGAGCGTCACCGGCATCGCATCCTTGAGATGCGTGCGGCCGGCCTTCGGCACCCGGGCGAACTCCTCGCCCTTGTGACGGAGGCTCGCGACGAGCTTCGCGATGGCGCCCCGCAGCTCGCCGAGGGCGAACAGCGCCGCGACCTGGGCCGCCGAAGGATAGGTATCGTTCGTCGACTGGCCCCGGTTCACGTGGTCGTTCGGGCTGAGGCTGTGGTAATCGCCGCGGGGTTTCCCCAGGATCTCGAGCGCGCGGTTCGCGAGGACCTCGTTGACGTTCATGTGGAACGAGGTGCCGGCGCCCGCCTGGAAGACATCGATGACGAACTCGCCGTCGAACTTACCGTCGGCCATCTCCTCGGCGGCCGCCGCGATCGCCTTCCCTCGGTCCGCGTCGAGCCCGCCTTGCGCCACGTTCGCGCGGCAGCAGGCGAGCTTGAGGAGCGCGTAGGCCCGGATGAGATGCCGGGAGGCGCGAAGGCCGCTCACCGGGAAGTTCTCGCGGGCGCGCAACGTCTGGATCCCCCAGTAGGCGGTCTCGGGAACCTCTCGAGGACCGAGCGAGTCCTGCTCGACGCGCGGTGGGGGCATGCGCGCCCGAGCGGGGCGGCCGACAAAACGTTTAGGCCCCGCGCGGGCCTTCCCGTCGCCCTCGAGGACGGACGGCGAACGTGGTCGATGTGGGCCAACTCGCAAGCGACATCGTCGCGAACTCGGTCGCGCTCGCCCTGCCCGGCCTCCTCTGGGGGTTCCTCTTTCTCCTCGCGTGGGAGCACGGCCCGTTCGCCGAGAGTGTCGGGTTCGGCCGCCGGGCGTTCTGGCTGCTCCTGCCGGGGTCGGTGCTGGCCTCGTTCGCGATCCTCCCCTTCGGGGCGGCCGCGAACGACATTATCGGCGTGAGCCTCGGGGGCGCGCTGTTCCCGCTGTTCGTCGGGGCCTTGGCCCTCGGGCGCGTCGCGCCGCCGCTCCGACAGACCCTCCTCCGATACCTCGGCCCTCTCGCGGTGGAGGGCGCGCTGGCCCTCCTCGTCGTGCTGCCGTTGGCCGCTGGGCTCACTACCGCGCTCGGTACCGGCCTCGGTGTCGGCGCCCAGGGCGGCCAGGACCTCCTGGTCGGATCCGTAGCGGTCGTCGTGCCGCTCGTCGTCCGGCTCGGCGAGCGCCCGGAGGGACTGAGCGGCCCGGTCGTCCGGTTCTTGCTGCCGCTCACCTCGGCCGTCCTCCTCCTCACGTTCCTCGCCTCCTCCGCGGTGCCGGGCCTCGGGATCGTCGAACCGTTCCCGCTCTTCCTCCTCCCCCCGATCGGCGCCGGAGCGGCCGCCGCGCTGGTCGCGCCCCGCGCTCTTCCGAACGCCGAGGCGGCCGCTCTCCCGGTCGCGTACGTCGGCACGACCTGGGGCGTCCTTCTGGGCGCCGACCTTCTGCGCCAACCCCCGCTCTACGGG
>JAKACD010000056.1 GCA_021821785.1 Thermoplasmata archaeon | reverse complement strand
AGGGGGATCGACCCGACGTCGAGCGACATCTGGATGAAAACCGGGTAGGCGCTGTTCGGGATGATGTGTTTACGGAGGATCCAGCCGTTCCCGGCCCCGCCCGCCCGCGCGGCTTCGACGTAGCGCTGCTCACGGACCACGAGCGATTGGCTCCGGACGATGCGGGCGTACAGCGGCCACCACACGATCAGGAAGGCCAGGATGATCAGGTAGAGGGTGGTCGTGAAATCTTTGAGGCCAATGGATTTCCCCACCACGATTACGGCGATCACGAGTAGGATCGCCGGGACGGAGAGGAAGACGTCGGTGATCCGCATGACCACTTCATCGATCCACCCGCCGAAGTAGCCCGATAGCGCCCCGAGGAGCAGTCCGAGCACGGCCCCGAACGCCACGATCGTCACCGAGATCCCGATGGAGTTCACGGTCCCTTTGACGAGCATCGCGTACGTGTTGTAGAAGAACGGCTGCCCGGGGTTCAAGTACGTGGACGGGTAGACGAGGGAGCCCATCGGCATGGCTCCCATGGCGAAGGGAGCGAGCGACATGGTAGGCGCGATGAAGTTCGGATGGCCCACGGGGGTCTCGTAGCAGCCGGGGCTCGGGGGAACCGTTCCCGCGGGGTACGTGCAGATCGTGTCGGCGTTGAGGTAGCAGGGGTTCGTTTGGGGAACCGGCACGGGCCCGTTGGACGCGCAGTACGTGGTCGGGACGGAGGACGAGGCGGGATAGTAGAGTCCGTAAAGGAACGCGACGGCGAAGAGGACCAGGATCAGGAGCCCGATCATCGCGAGCGTGTTCCGCCGCAGGAAGTACCAGGTGCGCGCGTACTGGTCCCAATGGGCCCGAAGGCTGCGACGACGGACAGAGATCTCCGGCGCGGTCACATTGCTGCCTCCCACGGTTCCTCCCCAGTTGACTCAGCCCAGCCGGACCCTCGGATCCAGGTAGGCGTAGAGGATATCGACGATGATGTTCGCAACGACGACCAGGTACGTGAACAGCAGGGTGGTGCCAAAGAGGATCCCAAAGTCCCAGTCCTTCGGGTTGCCCACCACCGCGTAGGCATACAATCGTCCCAGTCCCCAGAGGTTGAAGACGCTCTCGATGACCGGGAAACCGGTAATGAACCCGGCAAAGACGAGGCCCAGGACCGTGATCGTGACGTTCAGCGAGTTTCTGCCCGCGTGCTTCTTGATGACCTGTGACTCCGGAAGACCTTTCGCGCGGGCCGTACGGATGTAGTCGAGGCTCATGACCTCGAGCATGCTGTTGCGCACGAACCGGAGCAGGATCGCCACGGTGCCGTACGCGATGACGAGCGCGGGGATAATCAGCCGCAGGACGGTGTCCAGCGCGAGCCAGTACTGACCGTGGATCGCCGCATCGAGGGTCGGGAAGCCAGTCGGGGTGCTGATGTATCCGCTCTGGATCCAGTTGGGATACCCGATGGGGCTGATGTTCGTGGTCCCATACAGCGGTACACAAGGAGGGTTTGGCCACGAGCCCCAGAGGTCGAGGAAGGCCGTGTTCTGGGACCCGCAGATGGGGGAATGCACCGCCGGACCTCCGAACGCATATACGGCCGCGATGAGCGCGAAGGTCCCTAAGAGGAAAGAAGGAATAGCAAATCCCGAGAACGACATCACTCGGGAGGCCTGATCGATCGGGCGGTTCCGGTAGACGGCCGAGAGGTTCCCGAGTGGGAGGGCGATGATGAGGATGAAGAGTAGCGAGAGCACGGCGAGTTCGAGCGTGTAGGGAAGGAACTGCCCGACCACGGTGATCACGGGTTCGCCCGCTAACTTGGGAAGTCCTGCGGGTGAGTTACCGGTTCCTAAAGCACTCCCATCCGAGACATACCCCCAGTTGAAGGTCAGGGCGTTGCCCATGTAGATCGCCCATTGGACGGGAATAGGTTTGTCGAGGCCCAGCGCACTGATGGCGCGCAAATAGACGGGGTTCGGACAGATCGCGTTCGGGTTGGTGGGGGTAGGGCAGGGGATCGTGGGCGAGCACGGGGAAGCCCGTCCACTGGGGGGAGCGAAAGAGCAGGCGCGCTGGTTCACCGGGAGCGCGCTAATGAGAACGAAGAGTACGGTCATGACCCCGATCACCACGGGGATTACGAGGATGGCGCGTCGGACCACGTAAACCCACATCCGCATGGTGCCGCCTACCGCCCGGAGGGCCCGCGCGAGCCCCCTCGGGCATCCTGCGGGTTATATTTATTCGTCGCTAGGATGGGCCGACTCCGGTCGCCGACCGGACCCCTTTGTCCCGCTCGGTCCGGGGGACGAGCTCCTTCGACCGTCCGGCCGTTCGATTGGCGCCCCGGGGCCTGGCCGAGACCACGGCGGGCCAGCCCGGGATCTCGGTCGCGGAGTCGCGGTTCGGGTCCCGAGCCCGGGGAACGGGGCACCGGGCCGCGCTAGTTCTCCTGCCTGTAGTTTAATGTATTAGCACATGTAAAACAATGCTAACTTCTCCGATCCGGGGCGGTTCGCTAAAGAAGCGGGAGATGGCGGGTCACTGGGTCGATGTCGCCAACGGCCGAGGGCCCAAGGCCGAGGCAGGTCCGGGTACCGGGCGGGACTTCGGTGAGGCCGGCATCCTCGACCCAGACGGTGGGGATCCCGTGAGCGCGCGCCTTCCGCTCGAGCTGCGTAAGGTCCTCGAGCGTGGGGGCGACCACGGCGATCTTCTTCTGACCCTGGGCGAACCAGGCGCGCAGTCCGGGGGCGTGATGCTCCTCGGCTTGGGTCACCAGCATCACCGCGGCGTGGGCGGCCTGTACCGCCGCTTTACCGGCCGAGAGCCGGAGTTCCCCCCGAAGGACGAGCACCATCTTGAATTCCGCTGCGGGGCCCCGTCCGGTACGCTCACTCAAGGATCTCTCCCTCCCGGGCTCGGCCCACCGCGGCCGTCTCCGCCCGGACCTCTTCCAGTCGTTGGCGGAGGTCCGCCTCTTCCGCCCCGTCCGCGCGCACGCGCCGAAGGGATCGAAGGATCCTCCGTTCCTCTCGCTGCAACCGTTCGAGCCGACCGGAGACTTCCCACGCCTTCTCCTCGAGGTCGGGCCCACTCGTCGAAGGTCGAAGGGTCGGAGGGGGCGACCGGGAGTACGCATGACGTGCCAGTCCCCAGACGAAGGCGACGACCGTGATCGCGAAGAGAGCGATCTCGAGCACCGGGTCCGACCAAGACGCTTGGAACCCCCCGGGCGCCGCTGCGAGCAGGACGTACCCCGCGAGCACCGTCACAGCGACGCTCGTGACCAGCGAGAGCGCGACGAGCTCCACGAGGCGACGGAGGGAGCCGCGCCGCAGGACTCTCCACTCCGGAAAGACGGCCTTCGTGATCGTGAATCCCGGGAGGACGAAGATCAGAAGGCCCCCCAGGATGGCTTGCGCGATCGCTCCGTCGGACATAGGTGCCCGCCGGTCAGTCGGCCGGTGCCTCTTGGGGCCCGAACTGCTTCTCGAGCTGACGCCGAAGCCGTCGGTTCGAGACCAGCCCGTGGGCCGCCTTCTTGGTGGTCTCGTACTGCTTGAGCAACGCGCGCACCTCGGTCGACTTTTGCCCGCTGCCGCGGGCGATGCGCTGGATCCGTTCGGCCTTCAAGATCTGAGGATTGTCGAGCTCCTCCGGAGTCATCGAATCGAGGATGGTACGGAAGCGGCGCAGCCGCGCTTGGGTCGCATCGAGCTCCTTCTCATCGACCTTGGCGCCCAATCCCGGGATCATCGACATCAGTTTCGAGACCGGACCGAGCTGTCCGAGCGAGTCGAGCTGCGTGCGCAGGTCCCGCAGAGTGAAGTGGCCCGACATCAGGTTCTTGGCCGCTTTCTCGGACGCTTCCTTGTCGGACAGCTCCTCGAAGCGCTCGAGCAGGGTCTGGATGTCTCCCATGCCGAGCAGCCGGGAGACGAACCGGGTCGGCTCGAACCGCTCGAACTCGTCGAGGTGCTCTCCCGTCCCGATGAACAGGATCGGGGCGCCGCTGACCGCGACCGCGGAGAGCGCACCCCCTCCCTTCGCCGAGCCGTCCAGCTTGGTCAGGATGACGCCCGTGAGGCCCACGCTCTTGTGGAACGCCTCGGCGCTGCGACCGGCGGTCTGCCCCATTGCGGCGTCGAGGACGAGGAGCACTTCCTCGGGCTCGAGCACCGCTCGGACCCGCTTCAGCTCCTCGATGAGGTCGGCGTCGAGACCGCTGCGCCCGGCGGTGTCGACGATGACCGCGACGTGGGGGGGATACTTGGCTAGCGCCTCCTGAACGATCACCTCCGCTCGACGTTCGGTGCGGTTGGAATAGAACTCGCATCCGACCTTCTTCGAGAGCTGCTCCAGCTGGTCGACCGCCGCCGGACGGTGAACGTCCGCCGCGACCAGGGCCACGCGGACGCCCCGCTTCTGGAAGTACCGCGCGAGCTTCCCCGCCGTGGTGGTCTTTCCCTGTCCAAAGAGCCCCGCGAGAAGGATGCGACGAGGGCGTACCTCGAACTCCCGGTCCTTGCCGAGGATCCCGCGCACCTCCTCGTAGATGATGCGAACGAGGAAGTCCCGTAGACTCGCGCCGGCCGGAGGCTTCTCCTCCGTCGCCCGCCGTCGCACCCGCCGCGTCAGCTCCAGAGTGAGCTGCACGTTCACATCCGCCTGCAGGAGCGCCCGCTGGATGTCGCGGACTACATCGGCGAGGAGCGCCTCATCTACCGCGGAGCCGCGGGCGATCTTCTGGAGGACTCCCCGCAGGGACTTTCCCAACGAATCCAGGACCATCGACGCTCCCCGGGCTTGCCGGGTCCATAAGGAAAGCGCCCCACCGCTATAAGTGGGGGCGCCCCGGGGAGGCCCGCAGGGACCGCAGTTCCGACCCGCCCGGCGAAGCAACCCTCATATCGCGCCCAGGGCCTCGAAGTTCGGGGACCATGGTCGATCTCCTGCCGACCGTTCGACCCTCTCCCCCGAAGCTCGCGCCGGTGCGACTACCGATTCCCGAGGAGACGGTCGAGGCCCGGTCCCGGGACTTCCGCGAGATCCTGCACGGCTACTCGCGGGAGGAGGCGGTGCTGGAGGCGAAACGGTGCGTCCAGTGCCGCCGCCCCTGGTGCGTCGAGGCCTGTCCGATCACTCAGGATTGCCGGGAGTACATCCGGCTCATCTCCGCCGAGGACTTTGACGGAGCGGCGAGGGTGACGCTTCGCGACAACCCGCTCGCGACATCGCTGTGCAAGGTCTGCTACCACTACTGCGAGGACGCCTGTGTGGTCAAGCGGAAGGGCGTACCGGTTGCCATCCGCCAATTGAAGAGGGCCGCGCTCGAGCTCGGTCGGAGCGACCTCGCCTACATCCCCTCGAAACCCAAGGGCCAGCGCGTCGCGGTCGTCGGGGCCGGCCCGGCGGGCCTGACGGCGGCCTGGGACCTCGCGGTCCGGGGCTATGGGGTCACCGTCTACGAACAGGAAACGCGGTTCGGGGGGTTGATGCAGACGATCCCCGCCTATCGGCTGACCGACCGGGAGGTGGAGACGGACCGAGCCCGTTTCCGGGACCTGGACGTCACGTTTGTCGACGGGACGCGGGTCGGCCGGGAGGTTCCGTTCGAGCGGTTGCTCGGAGAAGGGTACGCCGCCGTGCTCCTCACGCTCGGCACTCCCCTCCCCCATTCCCTCGGGATCCCCGGCGAGGAGTTGCCTGGGGTCCTGCCGGCCCTCCCCTTCCTGCGGGACCTGAACGCGGGTCGAAGGCCCGAGATCGGCCCGCGCGTCGTCGTGGTCGGAGGAGGAGATGTCGCGATGGACTCGGTTCGCAGCGCCCGCCGCTTGGTCTCTCCTCAGGGTGTGCTGACCGTCGTCTACCGGCGAGGTCGCGAGGAGATGCCCGCGGACCCCGAGGAGGTCCACGGAGCCGAGGAGGAGGGGATCCAGTTTCAGTTCCTCCGGGCTCCCGTACGGATCGTGGGGCGCGACCATGTCGAGGGTCTGGTGGTCCAGGCCGAGCAGCTCGGTCCGCCGGGTCTCGACGGTCGACGGCGGCCGATCCCCGTGGAGGGATCGGAGTCGACGATCCCGTGTGATACCGTGATCTCGGCGGTGGGGCAGCGAGCCGATTTGGCTGGCCTCCCTTCGGAGCTCGACCTCGCGATCAATGCCCGCGGCTGGCCCGAAGGGAAGGCCCCGGGATTCGCGACGGGCATGCCGGGGGTCTTTGCCACGGGCGGTCGATCGGTCGTGTACGCCATGGGTTCCGCGATCGAGGCCGTGGAAGCGATCGATCGTTTTCTCGCAGCGAAGCGCGGCGAAGTGCCGACCCCGAGACCGGACGCGCTGGGCGGATCCGGGACGTTCCACCCGCCGCCCGGGTACACCCAACCGATCCGTATCTAATCGCGCGGCGCCTTTGGGCATAGGTATTTGCGTTCTCGCGGCCCCCTTGCAGGTGATGAGAGGCGTCGCGCGTGCGGCGCGGAGGGTCGGCGGGCTCCGCACCGGGGTGTTCGGGGCCCTCGTGCTGATCCTCCTCCTCGCGAGCGGCCCGGTCCCTGCTTCGACGAGCGGACCCGTGCCGTCGCCGTCCCAGCCCTTGGCGGTGCCGGCCCCATCCGGCTTCGCGGAGCGAGCGGGCTACTCGATGTCGGTGGCCGAGGGCGCGACCCACCGCGCCCTCGCCCAAGGGTCCCAGGAGGTCGTGGTGACGTTCCGGTCGCGGAGCCCCTCGCTCTTCGTCCCCCCCGCGCCGGGAGCCGCACACCTGACCCTCTCGGAGATCGCGAACCGTTTCGGCCTGACCCCGGCGGAGTACTCCGCCGCCGAGCAGTACTTCGTCGGCCGGGGGCTCACCGTCGTCCACACCTGGCCCGATCGGCTCTCTCTCAGCCTTGCGGGGTCGGCAGCGACCCTGGACGCCGCCTTTGGCACGGTGCTGGAGACCGGCTCCTACTCGGGACGACCGGTGGTCTATCCAGCGACCCCCCCTACGCTCCCGGCCCCGCTGCAGGCCGAGGTCGAGGGCGTGGTGGGCCTCCGCGCGGGATTCACGTCCTTCTCCTACCCGGCGGTACAGCCGAGCGCCGGGGGAGCCAATCTCGTGACCCCCGCCATCGCGCGGGACATCTACGATCTTTCCGGCCTCTACAACTTCACCGGCGTAGCGAAGTTCTCGAGCGGGCTCGGGATCGCCCTCTTGCTCTGGGGGCCGGGGTATGCCCCCGCCGACCTCCAGACGTTCTATTCGCAGGACTACCCGTCGAACTTTCCCTCGGTCTCCATCGTTCCGACGCCGGTGGACGGCGCCCCGCTCCCTTCCTCGTCGGCGACCAGCGACCCTTGCAACACAGCTCAGGAGCTCACCCTGGACCTCGAATGGTCGGGATCCATGGCGCCCGGGTCGACCCTCTACCCGGTCTATGCACCGGAGGGGAAGTATCCCAACTGCTCCCCCTCATCGAGCGCGATGTCGGACGCCCTGCACACCGCGATCAATCTCCCAGTCGCCGCGATATCGATGTCGTTCGGTGCACCCGAGTCCACGGACTCCGGCCTCGCGGCGACGTGGGAGACCTACTTCGCGGAGGCGGCCCAGCTTGGGATCACCCTCCTCGCGGCGACCGGGGACACCGGGGGTGACACTTCGGCGAACCCCTGCAGCGGAGTTCTCGCTCCCGAGTATCCGGCCACCTCGCCGTACGTAGTCGCCGTGGGCGGAACTGACGTGACCCTCCAGCGGAATCTGATCGGTCAGGTCCAGGGGTTCACTGAGGCCGCCTGGAGCGACAGCGGGGGTGGCGTTTCGACCCAGTTCGCTCCGCCCGCATGGCAGACCGGGCTCGGGTATTCCGGACGCGCGACACCGGACGTGAGCGCGACCGCGGCCGAGAACTCGTTCTACTACAACGGCGGGGAGCTGGCGGCGGGCGGGACGAGCTTCGCCACGCCCCTTTGGGCCGGCCTCGTTACAGAGATGTACGCCCAGTACGGCAAGCCGCTCCCTTCCGTGGCTCCCCGGCTCTACGCGGTCGGGGAGGAGCAGCTGCTCGGGGGGATCGGGACGGGGCTCGCCGACATCACTTCCGGCACGACGTGCATCGGCACGGCGGGCCCGGGGTACGATCTCGAGACCGGTTGGGGGACGCCGCGCGCCGCTACGCTGTTCGCGGATGTCACCAAGACCATCGTGCGCCTCTCCCTTTCCCTCTCGGCCGATGCAGTCGGTCCCGGGGGCTCCGTCACGATATCGGCCCACCTGGCCAACCGGACGACCGGCAACCCGATCGCGGGCGTGCCGGTGGAGGTCACGTTCTCCTCGGCCTCGAACCTTGGCCCCTGCGCCGGCA
>JAKACD010000055.1 GCA_021821785.1 Thermoplasmata archaeon | reverse complement strand
GAGAGATCGACGCCGGCGAAGTACCCGTAGCCGCGATAGAGCGGGTTCGGCTCCAACGGGAGTTCCCGGAACCGCTCGAACGAGTGTTCCCGTACCTTCCGATAGACCTCGGGGTCCGCGAGCGAGCGCGAGAGCCCGTGGACCTGATCGAGCGAGAGCCATTCCGAGTAGCGGGGGGCGGCCGAGGCCATCGGATTTACACACTCGGGTGTGTTTATAACTTGAGCGGGGAGGGGGCCCGTCGGAGCCCTCGTCCGGTGCCGACGATCGGCGGTCCCCGGACCCTCGCGCTAGCCGCCGCTCTTGGGGCGGAAGTGGGCGGTGAAATGCGGAAGCCGCTCGGGCCGGTACGACATCTCGAACCCCTGGATGGCGGCGCGGCGGGCGTAGACCCGACCGATCACGTCCGCGACATAGGCGAGCTGGCTCGCGGAATAGGTCCGTCGCGGCACCGCGAGCCGGACCAGCTCGAGCATCCGCCCGGCCGTCGCCTCCGTGGTCGGGAACATGATCGCCCCGATCTCGACCGTGCGCACCCCGCCCTCCCGATAGATCTCGACCGCCAGAGCCTGTCCCGGCAGGTCGTCCGCCGGCAGGTGGGGGAGGAACCGATGCACATCGAGGTACACTCCGTGGCCGCCGACCGGCCGGAGGAACGGCACTCCGTGCCGCGCGAGCCGCTCGGCGAGGAACCGCACCTGTCCGATGCGGTGGGCGAGATATTCGAGGTCCATCGCCTCGTGGAGCCCGACCGCGATCGCCTCGAGGTCGCGTCGAGCCAGACCGCCGTACGTGGGGAAACCCTCGTACAGGATCAGGAGCTCCTTCATGCGCTCGGCGAGCGCGCTGTCGCGCGTCGCGACGAACCCGCCGATGTTCACGAGCCCGTCCTTCTTCGCGCTCATCGTGGCGCCGTCCGCGAGGTCGAAGAACGCGCGACCGATCTCGGCGATGGAGCGCTCGTGCATCCCCGGCTCGCGTTCGCGCACCAGGAAGGCGTTCTCGGCCCACCGACACATATCGAGGTACAGTGGGATCCGGTGCGCCCGCGTGACCCGCGCGACCTCCCGGAGATTGGCAAGGGAGACCGGTTGGCCACCGCCCGTATTGTTCGTGATCGTGACCATCACGAGGGGCACGTGGTCCGGCCCGCTCAGCGCCGACTCGAGCGCGCCGATGTCCATGTTCCCCTTGAACGGGAAGTCGCTCGTCGCGTCATACGCCTCCGGGACCGCGAGGTTCACCGGCCGCGCGCGCTGGTTCAGGACGTGGGCCTGGGTTGTGTCGAAGTGCATGTTGTTCGGCACCACGTCGCCCGGTCGGCAGAGCGCTGAGAAGAGCAGGTTCTCGGCGGCGCGGCCTTGGTGGGCGGGGAGGACGTGGGGGAACCCGGTGATCGATCGGACCGTCTCCTCGAACCGGGCGAAATTTCGGCTTCCGGCGTAGGTCTCGTCCCCGACCATCAGTGCCGCCCACTGACGGTCGCTCATGGCGCCGGTCCCGGAGTCGGTCAGTAGGTCGACCCGGATCTCGTCCGATCGTAGGTTGAACAGGTTGAAGTGCGCGCGTTGGAGCGCCCGTTCCCGGTCCTCCCGGGTTGGATTCGGGATCCGCTCGACGACCTTCGTGCGGTATGGTTCAAACGGGAGCTCCTCGGGATCCATGCGCGGAGGAGCCGGTCACGCTATTTGAGGCCGGTCGGCGCGTGCGAGGTTTTGCGCGGTCACCTGAAGTCGATGGGACGGCTACACCCCCGCGAACAGGCCCCGACACGTAGGACGCGAGTTCCCCGTGGGCTCAGCGGAGCCGCGACCTCACGTCGGACCTTTCGCGGCGGCGACGGGCTCCACCGGCGCGGGGGCCCGCTCCGTCGTCGGCGCGGTGGAGACCTCCGCGTCAGCGATCTTGTCGCACCGACCAACGTAGACCGCCGCCATCGCCACGAGGATGAAGAGGTCCATCAAGAGGAAGCCGGCGTTGAACACCCAATAGCCGGGGCTGCCCGTGTCGGTCGTGTAGAATGCGTAAAGAAACCCTCCGACCGTCGCGATCAGGACGGAGAACACCGCGAGCCCGGCGATCGGTGTCCGTGTCCCCCGCAGGTCGACATAGTAGTCCACGAGCAGCAGGGCCATGCAGATCAGGGTGATACCGACGAGCGCGAAGTACTGCAGCTGGCCAAAGACGACGTCGGTGGGAGCGCCGGACAACGTCGCCTCGTGGAACTCGATGTAGAAGCCCTCGATCGGTGTGGCGAGGAAGGAGAGAATCCAGGTGGCGAGGATCGCCCCGCGCACCGGGTCCCGCCCGGCGGCCCGTCCCCGGATCGTCGTGAAGAGGAGCGGGACCAGCACGACGATCGCCCCCACGGCCGCCCAGAGCATCGTGGTGTCATCGCTCGCCATCCCGTTCGCCGCGGTGCTGGAGAACAGCTCGAGGGGTCCTCCCGGGTTGCTCGCGAGCAGGAGGGGCGGCGTCCCGTTCGGAAAGACCGTAGTGAACGACTCGAGGACGAAGACCGTGGTGAACGCGAGCACTCCGGTAATGCTGATCCAGAGGCCGACCTGGGCCATCCGGTGCTTCCAGCCGTCCAGGGCGAGGACGTGGAATCGCCGAGCGACGATCGCCACCACCCCGACGATGAGGGCCATCACCATCATGTGGGAGTGCGAGCCGAGAGTGGAGCCCAGTACGGCCGACGCGCCGCCCAGCCACGCGATGTAGCCGTTGAAGAGGGCTGGCGAGACGCCGATGTCGATGATGAAGAAGTTCACCCAGAACGAGACAAAGCCGATCACCCCGGCGACGAAGGCGGAGATCACGGTCACGAAGGTGAGCCAATAGGTCGAGTCCATCTGCCGGAAGTCCCCCCAGGAGGGCAGGGTCCGCCAGCGGGGGATCATTCCGAGCCGGTTCTCGTGCGGGTCGTACCTTCCCGAGATCTTTCCAGGCAGGAGGTAGAGCTGGACCAGGAGCGCGCCGCCGACGTCGGCCAGGAAGATCAGTCCGACGAGGATGAGGCCGAGCGGAATCGGCGCGAGCTCGGTGGTGAAGATCGGGCGGAGGTAGAAGGCCGCCCCGATCGCGCCGACCAGGGTCGCGACCAGCGCCCGATAAGGGATCGGAAAGTCGATGCCGGGCTCGTACCGGTCGAGGTCGAACGCCAGGAACACGAGGTAGACGGCGAGCGCCGCCATGCCGATCGCGATCGAGTGGAAGTAGAGGTCGGAGACGCCGAACCCGAAGGACGGAGGGAGGCTACCCTGCGCGTCCGGACCGAGCCCCACGACGTAGTACAGGAGTGACATCACCCCGACGACCAAGAGGGTGATCCAGACGTACGTCTTCATCGGGTGCAGGTAGCCCCGCTCCGTCATCAGATACCGACTGGCGGGGCGCGACGCCGTGGCCACACCGCGGGGGGGTTCCTGCGGAGGGTCCGGAGGGCGGGCTGCCATCGAGCGTCCTTGCGGTCTCGCTCTGCGGCGGCATCGTCTCCCGTCGGATAAAGAAACGTGCTTCGGCAAGGTTGACGAGAAGTCTAAAAATGGACGAACGAGTCCTCGGGGTGGTCCTCGGCGTGGGGCCGACCCGGAGGCTATGGCCGGCGGCGATCCTGGGGTGATGCATGGGGCTCACCGACCACCCGGCCGCTTGGGGAGCGTCTGAGGCCCCGAGCGCGTTCGTCGATTCGTGGTGGCGCACCGCCGGGGCGACGATCTGGGCCTACGGAGAGCTGGTGAAACCCCGGATGGTCGCGCTTCTCGCCTTCACTGCGATCGTGGGGATGGCCGTAGCGGCGGCCGCTCCGGGATCGGTCCCAACCCTCCCTGTCGCGGCCACCGGGGTGGCCGCGATCGTGGCCGGGACCGCGGGATGTAACGCTCTCACCGGCTACCTCGATCGCGACATCGACCGGGTCATGGAGCGGACCCGGCATCGGCCGCTCTGCACGGGCCGTATCGCTCCGGCGTACCGCGCCGTCGCGTTCGGCGGTGGGCTCCTGGTCGTGGCGTTGGTCCTCTCCGGACTGCGGAACCCGCTCGCGCTCGCGTTCATGACGCTCGGCATCGTCGACAACGTGGGGGTCTACAGCCTCTGGCTCAAGCGCACCAGCCGGTGGAACATCGTGCTGGGGGGCATCGCGGGCGGGATGCCGGTGGCCTTCGGCTGGTCCTATATCGCGGGCTCGATCGGGCTGGCCACCGTACTGCTGGCCGCCCTCGTCGTACTATGGACGCCGACGCACATCTGGAGCCTCGCCCTCCGCTACCGGGAGGACTACGCGCGCGCCGGAGTGCCGATGCTGCCGGTCGTGGCCGACGAGCGGACGGCCCTGCGATACATGGTGGTCACCAGCGCCCTCTTGGAGCCGTTCAGTCTGCTCCTCCCGTTCACTACCCGAGCCGCCGGCACCGCCTACGACCTGGTCGCCGTGGCCGCCAGCGTCCCGCTGCTCGCGATGAGCGTCCGCCTGTGGCTCCGCCCGACCCGAGACCGCGCGTGGCAACTGTTCAAGTTCTCGAGTCCGTACCTGGCGGTAATCTTCGCTACCCTTCTCGTGAGCGCGTTGTGGTGAGTCCGCCGCGCCCGGGCGGTTCCGGTCCTAACTGCGGGGCGGTGCGGTTTTGGCAAACGGCGACTCCGACCGGTCGCCTCCACGACGCGGAGTCGTTTAGTACGGGCTACGGGCTTCCCCTACCGGGAGACGTTCGATGGCCTTCGACATGTACCAAGAGGTGATCCTCCAGCACTACCGGGCCCCGAAGAACTTCGGCCCGCTCGACGGAGCGAACCGGTCCGGGGAGGAGTCGAACCCGCTCTGCGGCGACCACATCACGGTGCGTCTCCATGTCAATGAGTCGACCCAGCGGATCGAGGACGTTCGGTTCGAAGGGGACGGCTGCGCGATCAGCGTCGCCGCCAGCTCGATGCTGACCGAACGCGTGAAAGGTCTCTCCTTGGAAGAGGCGGGCCACCTCGACCGCGACTCGGTGTTCCAGCTGCTGGGCATTCCGCTCTCGCCGGCTCGGGTGAAATGCGCCCTCACCGGGTTCGTCGCGTTCGGGCGGGCTCTCCACCCTGGCCAGCCGATCGCTACGGAGTGAGCCGCTCCGCCCTCGCGGCGCGGGACCGAGCGCTCGATGGTGGTCGTCGTCGATCCGGATGTCTGCGTCCTCTGCGGACTGTGCACCGCGGTCTGCCCCCCGAACGCGATGGAACTGACCCCGACCCAGCTTCGGGTGCTCCCGAACTGCACGGACTGCGGTTGGTGCGTCCCGTACTGCCCGGTCGGCGCGATCTCGGGCGGGCGGCCCGTGCCCCTCAGGGTCCGCCCGAAGACGGGCCCCTCGTGAAGGCCGGCCGTCGGGAAACCGAAGCCACGCGCCCCGAGGGCGCGCGCGAACCGGCGACCCACTTCCATGAGGCCCAAGAACACATCGGCCTCTCCTCCCTAAGGAACTCCCCGAGAGTGGGCCCGAGTCGGACCCCCCGCGCCCGACCACCGCCCGCCGCGGCTCCGATAGGGGGTTCTAATTCTGGTGCGTTCCGGGGACAGGTCGCTCGAGGAAGGGCGGTTGGGCCCGTCCCCGCCCGGCTTCTCGAAGGGGCCCCGATCTCACGGCCGCTCGATTGGGACTCCGATCCGGTTCCCCCACTCGGCCCAGGAACCGTCGTAGTTCCGCACGTCCGGGTACCCCAGGAGATACTTCAGGACGAACCATGTGTGGCTCGACCTCTCGCCGATCCGGCAGTACGTGATCACGGGGCGCTCAGGGACGATTCCCCACGAACGGTAGAGCTCGTCCAGCTCTTCTCGAGACTTGAACGTCCCGTCGGGCCGAACGACCTCGGACCACGGCACGTTCCTCGCGCCGGGGATGTGGCCGCTCCGTTGCGCGTTCTCGTTGGGGTACTCGGGAGGGGCCGTAACTTCTCCGTGGAACTCCGCCGGCGACCGAACATCGATCAGCATCCAGCGCCCGTCCATCACGTCGTCTAGCCGGGCACGGACGAACTCCTGATCCACGCGGAGGCCCTCCACCGCGGTGAGCGAGGGGAATTCCGTGGAGGCGACGGGCGGGGTCTCCTGGGTGAGGGGTCGGCCCTCCTCGATCCACTTGCGCCGTCCGCCGTCCATGAGGCGCACGTCGGGGAGGCCGTAGTACCGGAACACCCACAGGGCGAACGCCGCAAACCAGTTGGAGAAGTCACCGTACAGTACGAGCGTGGTCCGAGGCAAGACTCCGCAGCGAGAGAGCAGCTCCTGCGCCCGGGGCGAATCTACGATATCCCGCCGCACCCGGTGGTTGATGTCCCTCCGCCAGTCCACGAGGACCGCGCCCGGCACGTGCCCTTGGCGGTAACTCGCATCGGGATTATAGTCTACTTCGAGCACGCGAACCTCCGGGCTCGCGAGATGCTCCGCGACCCACTCGGTCGAGACGAGGGCCTCTGGGTGAGCGAATTCGGGGCGTGACATTCGAGCCTCCCTCGACCGCCCCCGGCCCACCCAAATCAGCGGGGGTCTCCTATTTCAAGCCACCGACGCAATTTTAAAAGATTAGCGCCCGTTCCTTACCTGCCTCATGTCATCACCGGTCTTCGATTTCCCCACTCGCCTGACCACGAAGCCACTGGCCGTGGAATTCTTCGGTTCGTCCCGTCTCGCCTCGAACCTCGCGGCGCTGGGACTGGCCCGGCGAGTGAATCCCCACTTCCTTTGGCTCGAGGTCCGCGGCACCTCCGGGTTGGACGAGGTCGACGGCGGACTGGTACCTAGCCTCATTCCCGCAGGACAACTCTTCGTGAGCGAACGGGCCGAGGAACTACGTCCCGATCCCGGGATTGCCAACATGGCGCTCTGGTCGATGATCTCATCCGAGGAGACCCCCGAGGTCGTCGCGAGGCTCCGAGACTTCCTTCTGCTGCCCCAACCACTGCAACAGCTGATCGTATCGATCGAACGGACCGACCGGCCCGGTGTCGTGGTCGTGTCGAACTCGGATCGGATCCCGGGATTCTGTCCGGCGGACCCGGCGGAGGCCGGCGCGTTCCTCGATGCCTTCCGTCGGGAGTCGGTGTCCCTGATCTGCACCACGCGGAGCGACGAACCCTCTCCCGCCCCCTTCGACCAGATGTTTCGGGTGGTTTCCGCGCCGGAAACGGGTTGGGAAGAGGGGCATCTCCACGACGTCTTGCGTCCGGGGGATACCCCGGCTTTTCCGGCTCCGGTCGCCTTGAGAGATATCCCCTCCATCCAGGAAGTCGCGGCCGCCTTCTCGTTCCCTCACCCCTCTTGGGTGTGACAGACCGTCGGGGTGGGTGGCGAAAGCCCCACGAGCGCAAGCCTCGTTTTCAAACGGGGGTTCGCGAGCTTTATGCCCGTCCCAGCGGATCGAAGCGGACCTTGCGATTCCCCGTCGACCCTAGCACTACTCCCGCAGTTATGAGGTGAGATGCGACCCCGCGCTCGCTCTACTGGGCTCGTGGCTCGGGCCGTGCTACGAGAGCGGAACGTCGGGCCTGAGCGTACCCTCGCCCGACGAACGGTCCAAGTGCGGGAGTAATGCTAGTCGGAGCGGCCCCGTCGGTCACCCTGGCACCTGGTGTGGAAGAGCGGGACAGTTCGGTGATGCCGCAGAACTAGGAGGATCCGTTCCTCCCGTGGAGGGGGCACGGTTTCTTCAGACGGCAGAGCCGGCACTTCTCGCGCGGCACCGGGGGGATCGGCTTCTGCATTCGGCCGTACTTGCGCCGCGGCATGCGGGAATGGGGGGCGCGAAGCCAACCTCCCTTTTCAGGATGACGCAATCGACGCCTCCGAGGGGGGGCCCGGTCGCCTTTTGAGCCTCCGCGTCCCGCGGGTTCCGTGCCTCCCCTACCGGGGAAGGCGACTCCCGAGGGGACGGTTCGGTTCCGGGACCGAGCCGTGCGGGACCGTCGTCTTCCCATCGAGCACTTCCGGGCCGCCCCCGACCGCCTCTGGCTCTCCTCCCTGGGCCTCGGGACGTATATCGGTCCACCGGACGCGGCGACGGACCTCGCGGTGGAGCAGGCGGCCACGATCTGTCTCACCTCGGGACGCGTGAACGTCCTCGACACGGCGATCAACTACCGCCACCAGCGGGCGGAGCGCAGCCTCGGCCGCGCGCTCGCGCGCCTCGTCCTGAGAGACGAGGTCGCCCGGGACGAGGTCTTTCTCGCCTCGAAGATCGGCTACCTCGCGCCCGACGGCGAGTCGAAGACCCCTTCGGACCGCTGGGTCGAGGAGGAGCTGATTCGCCCGGGGATCCTCGATACCGCCGACATCGTGGACGGGTGCCATTCGATGAGCC
>JAKACD010000054.1 GCA_021821785.1 Thermoplasmata archaeon | reverse complement strand
AGGCGGGTCGGCCATCGAAATCTATCTCACGGCAGAGGTGTACACCTCACAGGACATCGACGTGGTGGGGGCAAAATCCGTAATCGCCCCGGTGCTTTCGATGTGGGGTTTCTCCGAGGAGAGCGGACGAAGCCGACGTGCGTACTGGGTTAAGGACGGTCTCGGCGCGGTCGACCTCGTAGGGGCGAGGGACCGGTCCGGTCTCCCGCCGCGACACTGGCCCACCCCCTATGGCGACGTGATGCTCGGGCCCATCGAGTTCTTGATCGTCCGGCGGCTCATGCGAACCGTTACCGATCGCGACCCTGACCTCTTCCGGCAGGCCGAGGCTCTGGCGCTGCGTTATCCGAAGGGACTCGACTGGGAGTACATTCGCGTCTTGGGGAAGGCGGAGAACGTCTGGCCGCTAGTGCGTCAGCTCGAGAGCCGTGTCCGGGCGCGACGACCAGGACTCCGCAAGCACTGAGCTCAGCGGCGGTCCTACGACGGTGGTTTCTTTGATGCGACGGGCGCGGAGGGACTCGCCAAACCAATTTCCCCCTCGGTATCGTGCTCCGTCAAGTGGGTGTTTCAAGGAGCGGGAGTCCAGACCCGCTGGATAGGGGTGAACTCCCCCCGTGGGGGTGTGCTCAATCTGCTGAAAATGGACCCGACGGTGCGATTGTCGCGGTCCGGGCGACTACTCCGAAGCCGCTTGGAGAGACGGTTCTGTTCAAAATAGCGACGCGGATGTAAATACAAGAATGCGGGTTTGCGCGCGACAGGGCGGGCAGCTCTATGAAGCGCGGTCGAGGGAAGACCTTGACGTCGAGGTGGCCAGTTGTCATCACGGTCGCGGCCGCCCTGATTGTCGTGGTCGCGTCCGTTGCCTACGTCGCGGAGAAGGACTTGGGTGGTTCCTCCCCTTCAACACCTGCCCTTGGTCCGGGGATACACATCAGCGTCGATACATCTTCCGCCGCCCTGCTCAGCTCGCTGCCGCTGTCGGCCGAGTTCGCTAATGTGACCGTACAGATCTTCTCCTTCGTGCCCGGAACGGCAGGTTACACGGCCGTCAATCTGACCGGGGCGAACCTCAGCTCGAATCCGTATCTCGAGGAGCTGTTCCAAGGGACTCCGAATTCCGCAGGGGTCGTCGCGGGCAACTTGTCCTATGTGTTCTACGCCCTCGACCACGCGTGGCTCTCGACCATGAGTCCGATGACACAGACAGTGAGCCTTCAGCTCTACGCGACCCTCGCGGTCACCCAGAACGGATTGACGGAGCAGTATACCTACTTCAACAACATCCCTTTCAACCCGCGGGCTCCCCCACTCGACTTCTCTACGGACGTTTCTTTCCCCTCCCACCCGACGTTTGCCGGACCGGTTATTCTGGCAACCGCCACATCCGTACCGGCCGTAGTTCCCGCCGAACGCCCTCCCCTGACCTGCGACCCGGGTTATTACTGGGACCCCAAGAACACGACCTACATCCCGAGCGGGGACGTGCCGCTCGCAATCGCGAACGCGACCGATGCCCCGTCGGGGGCAGGGGTCACCTACGGCATCTCCTACGCAGACTCGGCCCTCGAACTGAGCTTTACAAGTGCCACAGAGTGGTCGAACTACACCGCCTACTCTGGCCTCCAGATGAGCGAGGCACCCTCGTGGTCAGGCAACGACACGAGCTATCAAGGAGGACTGTACTCGGGCGATTCTCTCTCCGGAGCCACGCCGACGATGATCGGGCTCGGGGGCGCGGAGCTCACGGTCACGAACTATCAGGAGGCCTACGTATGGGGAACCTACCCGAACTGCCACCAGGAGTGGCTCGACAAGACCTCAACTAACGTTCAACTGGACGGCTTCGCGAACGGGGCGAGCTTTGACTTCATCACTCCCAGCCTGCCCGCGTACTTCGGCAGCCTTCTCTCCGACATGACCGATTGGAGCCCCCTAACCACCCAGCAGCTTCAGTATGGTGGTGCGGGGGTCCAGTTCTACTCGGTCATCGAAACGGCCACGGGCTACAACAATGCCCAAGACGCGGAGATGCAGGCGGAAACCGCATTCACCGCCCTCGACTTCGCTCTCGGAGCTGCCCTCCTCGTGTGCGACGTGCTGAACTTGATTCCCGGCTTCGACGAGGCGGACTCTGCCCCCCAGGCAATGGTGATCTTGGGTGACGTGGCGGGCGTTGCGAGCGATCTGATGTCTCTGTTTAGTACGGTCAGTTTCTCGACGACCGAACACACTTCGGTGGAACAATTTGCGGTCCAAGTCGCTAACGGTGGAGTCCACGACAACTTGGAGGCGACCTTCTACGCCGCCTCGACGGCTGAACAGCTCACGATCGGGAGCAGCAGCTATTATCCGGACATGCCGCTCATCTACGTGGACGCAACGTAATGCGACCTCTCTGCCGGCCATCTTCCTTCCCCCTCTTCGATCACTTTGATCGGGTGGGAATCATCTGAGGAGTTCACTCACACCCACGGGTCTCGGCTGAACCGACTCTTCGGTGGTGGTAGGGGGACTTTGGTCCCACTCCGAAGGGGGTTGTTCCACCCAGCGATCTCTCCCCTAATTTTACGCAACCGCTTCCCACGTCAAGGGTTTCTCGCGGAGAGGGACGAATCGGGTGAGCCGGGCGCGGAGGGATTTGAACCCTCGACCGCCGGGTTAGGAACCCGGTGCCCTATCCAGGCTAGGCTACGCGCCCCCACCGGATTGCCCTATCCGAGGAATTTACCCTTTCTCTCCAACACGAGTTGACCCGAACCCCGAGCCCGGTCCCGTTCAGCTGTCGGGGGTCTGAGCCGCGCCGATCCCGTGCCGCGTCTTCTTCGACGGGCGCGACTCTTCCGGCAGGAGGAGTCGATCGTACCGATGGTCCACGGGGGCACTGAACCCCGCGGCCCCCTCTTGGAGGATCTCGATGCCCTCGAGATACTGCTGGAGCGTCGGGAGCACCGGCCGGCGAGGGGGCCGGGCCGCGTCGGAAGGGGGATTCGCCGCCCCGAGGGCGCCCAATAGCCATCGATCGGCTCCGACCATGAAGAGGAACGGGAACACTCGCGCCTCGCGGGTCAGGACGGCGAAGAGCTCGTCGGGGCGGGCGTCGCGGCGCGGCGTTCCCGCTACGAGAACGATCTGATCCGCGGCCCGCCCTCGGAACGGTGGGAGGCGGGATGGGTCGAGCAGCGTGCGGTGGGTAACCCAGCCTTTGGCAAGCATCTTCCGTTGCGAGAACGGCAGGCCGAAAGGACCGACCAGGTGGCCCCCCCGGCCCTGGTCGCTGGCGGCGAAGGGCCGCTCGAGCAGCTCGCGGATCGCCCACCGCTGGTGCGCCGACAGCGTCGGCATGGTGCCTTCCTCCTCATCCCATCCTCCCCCCAGGCCGTGGGGGTAGGCGAGGGTGCCGTCGAGCCCCGCCAGGTTGCACCAGAGTCCCTCGAAATCGAAGTACACGGGCACCAAGGGGCCATCCGCCCGCGTGGTGACCACGGTCGGAGGGGCGGACAGCTGCTCGCTGGCCAAGCGATCGACCAGCTTCCGCGGCTCGGCGGCCGTGGCGTGAAAGAAGACAGCGATGCAGGTACGGGCGTCCGACCAGAGGAGCACGTTCCCCGGGTCCGAACTGACGCGCTCCACGAAGCGGTCGTGCCGGTCGGCGTACGGACGGGCGACCAGAGCTGTGACCCAGGGGAGGCCGAGCGGCAGCGGATGCGGTATGTACCGATCCCGCAGCCACCCCTCGGCGTAAGCGCGTCGACGGACCGCATGATAGGTCGACCGGGGAACGCCGATCTGGTTCAACCGGTCCCGCTCCCGATCGGGCCGAGCGCTGAGCAGGACGGCGATCACGCGGGCTTCGGCATCGGTCAGGGCGCGCAGGGTGACCGGACCTCCCCCATGCGACGGTATAGCACGGCGTCCAAACGGCGAGGGGGCCGGGCACACGTCCGTTTAAGACCCGGGCGCGGCATGGAAATCTCGCGCGGCACTCTCCGAAGGAACGAGGCGGTCATGAAGGGTATCGGGCGAGGGGCCACCGTAGTTGCGTCGATAGCGCTTGTGGTCCTCATGGTGTTTGTCCTTACGCCGAGCACGGCCGCAGGGGCGTCCGGAACCGCGAGCCCGTCCGCGTCGACCGGGGAGTGGGCCTACGGGTATCTGCAGAACTACTCGGTCGGGCCGCGCTACACCCTCTCCGGCTGGACGTACGAAGGGAACCTGGTGATCGGTTACTCGGTGATCCTTTCCGAGAACCAGTCAAGCACGAACGCCTCCGTGTTCGAGCTCACGGTGCACCGCACGATGGGGGTGCAGTTCTCGGTGAAGTTCTGCTCGCCCTCCTGTTCGAGCCCCGCGGAATATGCGTATCTCTTCTACCATGCATGGGAAACGACGGACTCGTTCGCGAACCTGACCACGGCCGGTACCGTCCTTGAGAACGGGAACTCCTCCGTGGAGGCGGTCGCGCTCGTGAACTCGAGCTCCCTGTTGCGGGCGAACCTTACGGAAACTTCGAGCTCGGTCCTCCCCTCCCAGGGAGGCGGGCTCGTCGACCGCTCTGCCTACCTCAGTGCGAACGTGACAAGCCTGGCCCGCATCGCGTTCACCCCCTCGCTGGGCCTCTTCCCGCTCTCGTTCGGCCCGAACTCGGCCGGCTGGACGTCCTCCAGCGCCTTCGCCGCCAGTGGATCGGTCTCCGTCTCGTACTATCACTTTGCCGAGGGCCCCCTGGGCACCTCGACGACCTCGCGGAGCCTCGGGCCGTACACTGTGGCGCCGTCGGGGACGGTCACTCTTCTCGGCAATTACACCCCCTCGCAGGCCCAGGTGTTCAGCGGGGTCACCTACCAGGCCCTGCACCTCACGATCATTTCGACCACCACCGCCTTCAGCGTCCGGGAAGGGTTCATCCTCGTTCCCGCCCAGGCCGACCTCTTCGGGTCGGCCAGCGAGCCCTGGAGCGGCAACCAATCCGGGGTCTCCGAGGCCACGATGTCTGCGCTCGACGTGCGCCCCCTGGCCGACGGAACGGTGAACGGACACCTTGGGATCGGGGCGTCCCGCTGGACCTTCGCTTCGAGCACCGCGAACCCCGCGGAAGGTCTGCTCGGGAGCTCGACCATGATCGGATCCTCGACGAGTCCCCTCACCGCGACCCCCACCGCTACCGGGAGCCAGAACACGGTCGCCGACATCACGGTCCAGGCGTCCCCCGAGCTCGTGACTCAGGCCACCACCAACAACCAGTGCCTCCTAGCGGGACTGAGCTGCCCCGCGGCGTCGGGGAGCGGCACGCTGCGCAACGGACTCGTGACCGTCGGCGCGCTGGCGGTCGTCGCGACCATCATCGCCGCCCTTCTGATCGTAGCGGTCGCCGAACGCCGGCGGATGCCTCCGCCGACGTATCCCAACGCTCGCCTCTACCCCCCGGGAGCGGACGGGAGAGCGACGCCGAAGCCGGGCACCCCGGCGCCCCCGCGCCCCGAAGAGGACCCGCTCGACCATCTCTGGTGAGAGGGTTCGAGGCGAGGCCGGGCGTTCCCGGTCGGTGCGTCGGTCGCCGGTTACCCGGTCGGACGTAGGCGGGCGGCCGCGCTGGGCGACACGACCGGGTAGCGCAGGAGCGCGGCGATCCCACCGAACGCCTTCTGGAGCATCTCGCCCTCCTCGCTCTCGGTCGAGATGAGCCGGGCCTCCGCGCCCGACTCCGCGGCACGACGGAAGAGGTTCTCCACGTAGTCCTCCTTCGCCGCCTCGGTCAGCGACCGCTGCCCGCACTTCGGGCACGGGGCGTCGAGCTGGACGTCGACCTCGGCATCGGAAAGGGTCCGCGAGAATTCCTGTCCGCAGGCGGTGCACCGGAACGTGACCCGCTGCTGGCGCAGGCCCTCGGAGATGAGGAGCGTATCGACCGCGCCGATATCGAGGGCATGGGCGACATCGACCGGGCCGTACGCCGCGAGCCCGCGTTCGGCCTTGCGGATCTCGTTGAGCAGGCGCTGGATGATCCGCTTCTCCTCGGTGATCTCGAGACCGTGGAGGGTCTGGGTCGCCTTCTCGACCAGCTCGCGTAGGCCGTACTCGTCCGTATACCCGGTGTCGAAGAGCGGGAGCACGACCTTCTGCTGGAGCTCGTACTGCAGGAAGTTCTCCTTGTAGAAGAACTCCTTCGTGGCCCCCGGTCCCCCGATGAGGATCCCTTTGAGGGTGTCCTTGCGGGGGAGGAACAGCTCGGTCGCCATCTCGCCGACCTTCACGAAGAACTCGTGGGCCGCGTGCTCGATCATCCGCTCGAAGCGGTGGGCCGACTGGCCCCCGCGCCCGTGCTTCGACGGGACGAGCGACTGGCGGTTCCGCAGCACCTCGACGCGCTTGCCCCGGAGGAGACCGAGCGTCACCTCGGCCCGGTCCATGACGATCAGGCCGAACGTTTCGGGCTCGTGGACCATCGAGAGCAGCGGGTCGAGGAAGAACGTCGAATCGCAGCGGTAGAGGTAGGTGTTGAGCGGTTCGGGCGGTTCGATGATGAACGTGACCGGCTCGGACTTGTCGGCGCCGATCGCCTTGTTCCCCACGAAGAACGCCACGCCGTTCTTCGGCGGCTCGCGGAACTGCCGGACCCGGCCCATGAGCGACTCGATCGCCCACATGACGTTCTTGCGGGTCGTGCGGCTCTTGATGTTCGAGCTCTGGGCGTACTCGTTGCGGAGGTACGAAATGACGTCCGCGATCTGCTTCCCGGGAGAGACGTAAAGCGAGATCAGCTCGGTCGCCCGGCCCTTCGAGGCCGCGATCTCATCCAGCTTGCGCTGGAAGGAGTAGCGGGCCAATTGCAGGTCGGCGGACGGGGCGCTCACTGCGCCTCCGCTAGGCGGCCCGCACTAAACGCTTCGGGGACCGCCGGACCGACCGCGCCGGGCGCCCACCGACGACGGCGCCCGTGCCCCGGGCGGTGGAGTCAGAGCAGCCGGCGCACGTGCTCGTCGATGACCTCTTCGGGGTACGCGCCCACGATGCGGTCGACGAGCTTTCCCTGCTTGTAGAACAGGAGGGTCGGGATGCTCATGATTCCGAGGGCGCCGGCCTTCTCGCCGTTGTCGTCGGAGTTCATCTTGCCGAAGGCGACCTTGCCCTGGTACTTCTGGCTCAGTCGCTCGACGACCGGGGAGACCATCCGGCACGGGCCGCACCAGGGTGCCCACACATCGATCACCACAGCTCGGTTGTCCTGGGCGAACTTGTCGAAGGTGCCGCTGCCGATCTCCTGAACCGTCATGAAGCCACCGTTACTCCCTCGAACGACCGTCGGTATAAATTTGCTTGCTGGCGCCGGAGCCACCGGAGGGAGCTCGGGTGCCCGCCGCGCGACCGCCCCTTTGTTGGGCGGCGCCGAACACATTTAGTAGCGAGCGCACCTTTCGGCTCCCGTGGTCGTAGCTCCCGCCGCCGGGGGCCTCCGCTCTTCGTCGCCCACCCCAGAAGCCCTCGCGGGGGATGCGGTCCCGGTCGTGGACCGGAAGGGGCGCCGGTCTCCCCTGCTCACCCCGGCGGCGCGCAAGGACCTGCGCCACCGGATGCTGTTCTTCCGCCAGGCCGCGCTCGACCGGATCCGCGGGCTCACCGGGGTCTCGGAGGCCGCGCTCCAGCAGTACCGACGCGAGCTCAAGGAAGGGACGCTCCCCGATGTTCTTCTCCAGCGGGGAGCGGGGCTCGCCTTTGTGCGGGAACTTCCCCAGGGGGCGCTGCTCTATCTGATCGTCCGGGCCGCCCAGCCCCGCCGGATCGTCGAGACCGGCGTACGTCCGGGGTACTCCACGGCCTGGATCCTGGCGGCCCTCGAGGCGAACGGCGCCGGGGAGCTCACGTCGCTCGGCCCCGGAACCGCGGCCGGCCGCGCCGGAGGGGTCCGGGACGTAGGGGTCGGCCAGTTCGTGGCGCCGGCGCTGCGCGGCCGCTGGACCCTCGCCCTCGGCAACTCCGAGGAGCGCCTGCGGGAAGTACTCGCGAGTTCGCACGGGGTTGACCTTTTCCTTTACGACAACGGCCCGGGAGCCGCGCGGGCGCGCTTTGAGCTGCGGGCGGCCTGGGAGGCCCTCTCCGACCGCGGGATCCTGCTCGCCCATCACGTGGATGCCAACCCCGCGTGGACCGACTTCTGCCGGCTCCAGGGACTGCCCCCCCAGCTGCTCGACCCCGGTCCGCCCCCGATGGGGGCGCTCATCATGCACGCCTAGGGGGACGGGCGGGAAGTCTACCGCTCGAGCTCTTCGACCAGGTGGATCGAGACGGGGAGGATCAGCTTCTCCACCGCGGTCCGGACCGCCCGTTCGCTGCCCGGGAGAGCGAACACCGGCTTTCCCGCGATCACGAACAGCGCGGCCCGGCTGAGGAACGCGAGCGGGCCGACCTCACCGAAGCTCAGCGA
>JAKACD010000053.1 GCA_021821785.1 Thermoplasmata archaeon | reverse complement strand
GGGACGGCTTTCCCGGGACCCTCACTTCGACCGACTCGACCGCTGCCGGCGCGAGCGGGCCCGGGGAGAACCGTCGGAGCACGCGTACCCGGATCTCGGAGCGCGGCGCGTACTCCCGGCGGCCCCCCCACCGGCCAATGACCACGATCGACTCGGGTCCGACCTCGAGCGCGCGGGGCGCGGCGGTTAAGGAGAAGACGACGCCGCCAATGGCGAGCACCGCGGCGATCCCCGAGAAGAAAGCGACGGCGTTGTCCACCCCGGTGCCGGCCCCCCCGGCGGCCGACCGCGCGAGGCCCACCAGGATGACGTACAGCACCGCGAGGGCGACCAGGTAGAACAACGACAGGCGGACCACCCGCTGGGTCGCGGCGCGGTTCGGGCGCCGCTCCATGGGCGCGGGGGGAGGGAGGGAGCCGGCGGTCGACGGCGCCGTCCCCGATGGCAGGGGTCCCGCCGCGGGGACTCGGGGGCGGCTCCGCGGAACCCGCACGATCCGCGACTCGGCCAACGCTCTCCTCGCTCTCGAACGGGGGTCCCACGCCTTTAAAACTGGTGGCCGCCCCTCCGCGATCGATGGCGACCCATACCGAGTACCTGGTGATGCAGACGGCCCGTCCGCGCGAGTTCGTCAACCTGACCGAGCGCGTTCGGGCGGTGGTGCGCTCGAGCGGCCTGCGGGACGGGCTCGTGCTCGTCTCGTCGATGCACATCACCGCGGGGGTCTATGTGAATGACAACGAGCGAGGGCTCCTCCACGACATCGCCGCGTGGGCCGATCGCCTCGCGCCGCCCGGAGACTACGAGCACCACCGCACCGGCGAGTCGAACGGCGATGCCCATCTGAAGAACCTCCTCCTCGGCCACCAGGTCGTGCTCCCCGTCACGAACGGAGACCTCGACCTCGGCCCCTGGGAGCAGGTCTTCTACGCCGAGTTCGATGGCCAACGTCCGAAGCGCGTGATTGTCAAGGTCGTCGGGGATCCGTAGGCACGCCCGGTGGAGCCGCGGCTGCGCGCCGCGTCGGCCCCCCGGCGGATCGCTCCTACCGGCGGGTCTCGTCCGGCCGATTAGGCCTCGAGGTGCGGGTCTCCCCCGTGCCCGGCGCCCGAGGGCCGCGGAAGCGGAGAGTGGGGATCGACGAGCGGTACCTTGCGCGCGATCTCCTTGGCCATCGCCGAACAGGAGGACGCCGGAACGGGATGCGGCGTGTAGCCGGGCAGCGCCAGGTCGTAGGTGACGACCTTCTTCTCGGCGATCGTCTCCCAGACCGCGCGGAAGACCCGGTCGGCCGCCTCGGTCTCTCCGACGTGACGGAGGAGGAGTTCGACGCAGAGGATCTCCGCGACCGGGTCCGCCTTGTCCTGGCCGGCGTACTTCGGGGCGGATCCGTGCACCGGCTCGAAGACCGCGAGGTTCTCTCCGTAGAGGGCCCCCGGCGCCACCCCGAGCCCGCCCGCGAGGCCCGCGCAGAGGTCGGAGAGGATGTCGCCGAAGAGGTTCGTCGTCACGATGACGTCGTACTCCTCGGGCTTCTTCGCGAGCTGCATGCACATGTTGTCGATGAGGCGCTCGTCCGCCGGGATGTCCGGGTACTTCGCCGCCATCTCGCGGAACGCCGTCTGGAAGAGCCCGCCGGTCGTCTTCATGATGTTCGCCTTGTGGACCGCCGTGACGTGATGGCGGTGCTCCCGGCGCGCGTACTCGAACGCGAACCGAACGATCCGGTCGGAGGCCTTGCGGGTGATGACGTTCACCGTCTCGGCCGCCGTGTGGTCGCGGTCGACCCAGTGCTCCACCCCGGAGTAGAGCCCTTCCGTGGCCTCCCGGACGACGACCAGGTCGGTCTCGGGGAAGCGGGTTCCCTCGCCCGCGATGGCGCGGGCTGGACGCACCGACGCGTAGAGGTCGAGCTGCTGGCGGAGCGCGACGTTCACCGACCGGAAGCCGCTGCCGATCGGGGTCGTGATCGGGCCCTTGAGGGCGAGGTGGTTGTGGCGGATCGACTCGAGCACGCCCGACGGCAGCGGCGAGCCGTCCCGTTCGATCGCCTTCTCTCCCGCGTCGACGACCTCCCACTCGATCGAAACCCCCGTCGCATCGGCGACCCGGCGCGCCGCGGCAGTGACCTCTGGGCCGATCCCATCCCCGGGGATCAGCGTCACGCGGTAGCTCATGAACTTCCTCGGCGGACGCCGAGCGTCGGTCGGATTTAAATTCTGAGCCGTGCCGGCGGTTACGAGGGCCGAGCCGCGCCCGGGTGGGACGCGAGCACTCCGCGGAGCACGGCGTCGCGGGTCGCCGCCTCGTCACGCGCGCTCGTCCAGACCACGATCACCCCGTCCCAGGTCGTGGGGGCGATATCGGCGACCTCGAGCCGGGGCGGCGGACCACCGGCCGGACTGAACGTGGGGGAGAGCTGAGCCACGACCGTCTCCACCGTCGCGACCGGGACTGAAAGGGGGAACGTCATCCGTACGCGACGGGCCTGAGGAACCCCCGGTCGCGGGCGGAAGACGAGCGCGCCGAGAACGACCGAGTTCGGTACCTTCGCATGCCGTCCCAGGTCGTCGTTCAGCACCGTGTAGATCAGTCCCACGTCCTCGACGACGCCGCTGACCCCCGGGTACGTGAGCTCGTGCGGATAGCTCGGCCAGACCGCCCCGTAGCTCGAGGAGACGATCGTCACCCGGTCCCCCGGTCGGAACGGGTCGGCGAGGACGAGCAGGAGGCCCGCGAACACGTTCGCGAGCACCGTCTGCGCCGCGAGCCCGAGCACGATCCCGGCGAGCGCGCTCCCCAGGAAGATCGACTCGATCGATACGCCGGCGAGCTTGAACAGAGCGAGGACCGCGCCGACCGCGATCAGGAGGTTTAGGAACAGCCGTACCGCATGGGATCGGGAGACCGTCCCCTGGCGGCGGAGCAGCGCGTTCGTTGCGCCGCTCACGGCGCGCGCGACCATGTACGCGACCAGAATGATGGCACCCGCCTCGATCAGGAGGATGAGCGGCTGGGCCAGGCTGCCGAAGACGAGCTGGTTGAAGTACTCGAAGATCACGAAGAGGACGAGCCCGACGATCAGCGCGAGCAGTAGGTCCCGCAGCAGGATCGACAGCGGGCGGGTCGGCGCGGAGGTCGCCATCGCTCGAGGGGACCGACGCCGGGCCATAGCAGTTTTCACTCGGTCGTGTCTCGGTAAACAGTATTCTTATAATCGATAGTTATACAGCGACTGATGATGCCCACGACCGCCCACCCCGAAGTCCTTGCGACCGACTGGCTGCCCCCTGTGGTGCTCGGGCGACAGGCCGAGATCCAGGAGGTACTCCGACGCCTCGACCCGCCCCAGCCGCGCGCCGATCGCCCCTGGATCGTGGCGGTCGCCGGTCCCCGAGGGTCTGGGACCTCCGTGGTGGCCCGCCGGGCGGCCCGCGAGGTTGCGGACCGGCTCCGGGCCGCGGAGGGTCCGACCCCGCGAGTACTTTCGGTGCGGCTCGCGGTCGGGCGCGGGGCGCACGGGGTCGCCACGGCGCTCCTACAGCGGCTCGATGACGGATTCGACGGTCGGGGGTTCCCCGTCCGGGAGATCCTCGCGGGGTTCCTCCGTCGCCTCCGACGGGAGGGCCGACCGACCGTTCTCGTGCTCGATGACGTCGCGGTCGGTGGGCCGGATCTCGCGCCCGTGCTCGGCGCGGTGGCCGACCCCGACCGGTTCCTGCCCGAGGGGGAGGCGGGGATGCCTCCGATCTTCACGATCCTGGCCGGCGGCGAGGAAGGTCTGCGAACGCTCGCCCGGGCGCTCGGGCCGAACGTTTCGCTCGGACCGTTCCTCCGCCTCGACGGGTATTCCGTCGAACAGTTGCGGGCGATCGTCCGGGACCGTGCCCGACGCGCGCTGGGCCAACCCCTCCCCGAGCCGATGGTCGAGGCGCTCGCGGCGCGGGCGATCGAGGACGGTGCGGGAGCCCGACGGGCGATCGACCTCCTTCGCCATCGCCTCCTCGGCGCTCCGCTCGTCGGGTCGCTCGGGCGTGCGCGCTGGCCGGTCGACCCGGGCGTCGCGGTCGAATCGCGCGTCGTCCGGGCGATCGGGGCCGCTTCCCGGGGCGTGGCCGCCACCCTCGGCGAGGTCCGTCGGATCGAAGCGGAGATCGCGCGTTCTCAGGGCGACCGACCGCTGCCGACGACCACGCTCTGGCGGCGCATCGTCCGCCTCGAGCAGGCCGGCTACGTCCGCCGGGAGATCCGCACCGGGGGGAATGGCGGGACCCGCTCGCTCGTGCGGGTCCTCACCCCGATCGACGAGTGGGTCACGACGGCCCGTCCGCCGGGAACTCCTCGAGGGTTCGGACCGTGGTCCGTCGTCGGGCCGACGGCATGGGGGGAGGGCCGAGCGGAGGCTCTGCGCCCGCTTCCCGAGGGGTTTCCACTCGACGGCGGACCTGACTGAGGACCATCTCCGCGAGCTTGCGCGAACGCAGGGCCTGTTCGACCCGATCGACCGGCGCCTGGCGCAGCGACTCGCGATCGGGGTAGCCCGCCCGGTAGAGAAGCCGCGCGCGCACCCGGCCGATGCCCCGGAGCCGGACGAGGTCGAGGAGCTCCTCCTTCACGCCGTAGCGGACCCGCAGCGAAAGGTCGTCGACCGGTCGGGCGAGCCGTCGCTGGAAGAGGCTCGCCAGCCGGCTTGAGCCGAAGAGCAACCAGTCGGCGTCCTCGACCTTGCTTCGGACGTCGCCCGCGCCAATCCCGTAACGGGCCGTGAGCTCGACGAGCGGGACCTCGTTGACCCAGGCCTCGAGGACCGTCGCGGTCTTCAGCGTCGCGAGATAGCCATCGAGGTCGAGCTCCATCGGGGGCTCCTCGGGCTTGACGAGAAGCTCCTCCGCCTCGTCGGCGTAGCGCGCGAGCAGGTCCGCCTCCTCGCCCCGCCGGAGGAAGAGCGGCGGGAGATCGGGCGTCGCGGAGATCGCCGCGAGCAGCGGGAACGGGCCGACGCCGAGCGGCGCCTTCTCGAGCACCCCCTTCAGGACGATCGCGCTCAGGGGGTCGAGGTACAGCTCGCTCGTGAGGTGGCCGAAGCGGGTCGCGCGGAGCGCCCCGCCCCGCTCGAGGAGCCCGTGCTCCTCGAGGAACTCCCGGACGAGCCGAACCTTCGCCTCGAGGTCGGAGAGGGGTAGGGTGCGCCCGTAGAAGGTGGCGGCGAAGAACCCTTCGAGCGCCGCCTCGTTCGCGACCGCGCCGCTCGCGACCAGCGCGAGCAGGTGCATGCGGAGCGCCGGCTCCGCCGCGAGACGGCTGACGATCGGCTCCGGCGGGGCGGAGAGGTAGTCGTCGAGCAGGCGTTCCTCGTCATCGGGGCTACGGGCGATGAGGAGGGCCTCCCCGACCGGGTCGTAGCGCGGGCGGCCGGCGCGGCCGAGCATCTGGTGGACCTCCATCGCCGGGATCGGCGCCTGGAGCCCGAGACGGTCGTCGTACCGGCTCGTGTCTCGCACGATCACACGACGGGCGGGGAGATTGATCCCGGCCGCGAGGGTCGGGGTCGCCACGAGCGCTTTCAGCGCCCGGTCCCGGAACGCCCGCTCCACCACCCGCCGCTCCGGGTTCGTGAGCGAGGCGTTGTGGAACGCGACCCCGTACGGGAGGAGCCCGCTCAGGCGACGGATCCCCTCGGTCTCCTCGTCGGAGATGGCGGCGAGCTCGCTCGCCGCCGCCCGAGCGCGGGTCCGTTCCTCCGGGGTGAGCAGTCCGCGGACGGTGGGGACCAGGTTCTCGGCGAGCTGCTCGCTCGCTTTCCGGCTATTGACGAAGACGAGCGCCTGCCCGCCCCCTTGGACCGCGGACCGGACGAGGCGAGGCACCGCCTCGCCCGGCCCGGCCACCTCCTCGGTCGCGAGATCGGTGAAGGTGATCCGTCCGTCGTAGTACACGCCCTTCTTCAGCGGGACCGGACGGAACTCGCTCGCGATGTGGCGCGCGCCGAGCCACTCCGCCACTTCCTCGGAGTTCCGCACCGTCGCCGACAGCGCAACGAGCTGGAGCTCCGGGTAGGCGCGACGGAGGCGCGTGAGGCTGACCTCGAGGGTCGGTCCCCGGTCGGGGTCCCGGAGCAGGTGGACCTCGTCCGCCACCACCACGCCGAGTCGGTCGAGCCACGGGCTCCCCCGCCGGAGCAGTCCATCGGCCTTCTCGCTGGTCGCGACCAGGACGTCGAGCTTCTCGAGCTTCTCGGCCGGGAGGTCGAAGTCGCCGATCGAGAGACCGACCTTGAGCCCGAGCTCGGCGAACTTCTCGAGCTCCTCGGCCTTCTCATGAGCGAGCGCGCGGAGCGGCACGAGGTAGAGCCCGGTCCGTCCCGCCTTGGCCGCCCGGAGGAGCGCGAGGTAGGCGACGAGCGACTTGCCGCTCGCGGTCGGGCAGGCGAGCAGCACGCTCTCCCCGGCCAACACCGGTCCGGCGGCCATCGCCTGGGGCGGGTAGAGGTTCGCGATCCCGTCCGAGACGAGGATCCTTCGCCACTCGGGGTCGATGCCGGTCTGCTCGAGCGGTACCGGGGCTTTCGGTTCCTCGATCGGTGCCGACGCGGGCGATGCTGGAGTATGACCGCGTCGAGCCTTCTCCGGCACATCGCCCCGAGGAGGGCGGCGCCTAAAGGATTGGCGAGCGATCGGCGGCGAGGAGTCCCCGGGCGAGGATCAGTTCCTGGATCTCCGTGGTTCCCTCAACAATGGGGAACACCCGCGCATCGCGCAGGAGACGCTCGGCCGGAGCCCCCGAGCGGACGCCCTCCGGTCCCGCCACATCGACCCCGGCCGAGGCGATCGTCACCGCCGCCCGGGAGGCCGCGAGCTTCGCGACCGAGGCCGCTTCCACGAACGGTTCGCCGGCGTCCTTCAGGGTGGCCGCCCGATCGACCAGTGCCTGGGCCGCGGTCAGCTCCACGTAGGCCCGGGCCAGGATCGGCCGTTTCCACTCCTCGTCGTGGGCTAGGACCGAGCGCCGCAGCTCTTCGAACGCCGCGCGGGCGACCCCGAGGGCGCAGCTGGCGATACCGACCCGACCGCCCGCGAGGGCGCCGAGCGCCACGTGGAGCCCCTCTCCCTCCTTTCCCAGGAGCGCGGCGGACGGAAGGCGAACGCCGTCGAGCACGAGCTCGGTCGTCTCACTGCCGCGCAGACCGAGCTTGTCGAGCCGCTGGGCCACCGAGAAGCCGGAGGTTCCCGGAGGCACGATGAACGCGGAGATCCCCCGGCTCCCGAGCACGGGGTCCGAGGTGGCGAAGACCAAGATCACTCCCGCGGTGACCGCGTTCGAGGTGAACATCTTCGTGCCCCGAAGCACGAACTCGGTCCCCTCCCGGACGTAGCGCGTCGCGATGCGGGCCGTGTCGGAGCCGGCACCGGGCTCGGTGAGGCCGAACGCTCCCACGCGCTCGCCGCGCGCGAGAGGGCGGAGGAATCGCTCCTTCTGCTCCGCGGTACCGTGGGTCAAGATCGGCGCGGCGCATACCGATAGGTGCACCGCGGCCAGCACCGCCACCGCCGCGCTCGCCCGGGCGAGCTCCTCGAGGACGGCCACGGTCGCCCGGGTGTCGCCCCCGGCGCCGTTCCAGCGCTCGGGGAGGCCGACGCCGAGAAATCCCTCTCGGGCCAGGCCTCGGACGAGTACCTCCGGGACCCGGTCCTCCCGGTCGATCTGGGCCGCTACCGGGAGAACCTCCGCCTCGGCGAACCGACGGGCGCGATCGCGCCACTCCTCCGCCCCGGCCGCTAGACGGTCGGTCACGCCGTCGCGCAACGCGCCGAACCCTTAAGGTGTCGCGCCGAGTCGACCGGTGGGAGGTGGTCCGCCGGGATGTCGACCGCACCGACGCCGAAGGACCGCTTCACCGCGCTCGACACGCTCGCGCTGGTGATCGAGCTCCGCGCGCTCTCACGGGCCCGGGTCGACAAGGCGTTCGATCTCGCCGGGAGCGGCTGGTCGCTCGTCCTCCGCATCCCGGGGGAGGGACGACGCGAGCTCCTGCTCGTTCCGGGTCGATATGCCGCGCTCGTGTCCGAGACCGTCCCCCATCGTGAGGAGCTCTCGCCGTTCGCTCGAGAGCTCCGGCGCCTCCTCACCGGCTCGCTGCTTGCCTCGGTGGCGGAGCCCGGAGGAGAACGGCTCCTCGAACTCACTTTCTCCCGGGCCGACGGGGCGGAGCAACTCCTGTTGGCGCTCGAGCTGTTCGGATCGGGGAACGTCCTCGTGGCGCGCGAGGGCCGGATCGTCGCGGTCGCGACGCCGCGGCAGTGGGCCCATCGCTCGGTCCGCGTCGGGGCGGAGTACGCTCGGCCCCCCCGACGGACCGACCCCTGGTCGCTTCCGGCGTCGGAGATCGGGGCCGAGCTGGCGCGTTCCCGCACGGACCTCGCCAGCACGCTCGCCGCTCGCTTGAACCTCGGAGGGCCGATCGCCGAGGAGATTCTGGCCCGCACGGGGGTAGCCGCCGACGAGCCGGCGGCGCCCCGCGCCGAAGAGCTCGCGCCGCCGCTCGCCCGGGAACTCGCCGCCCTCCGGGCCGAGGTCACCGACCCGCCGACAGGGTTTGCCTACGCGCGGGACGGCACGCTCATCGACGCGACCCCGTA
>JAKACD010000052.1 GCA_021821785.1 Thermoplasmata archaeon | reverse complement strand
GAGGCGGAGCGACGTCACCCGCTCCGCGCTCCAGCGGCCGGCGACCGCGACCCCGAGCTCGGGGAAGTCGAACGACGGCCGGACCCGGAGCTTCTTGTAACGACCCCGCTGACCGGCGGCGTGGGCCGGGAGGTGCACGGCGACCAGGAGCTCGCCCGGATGGATCCGGGTGCGCCGGATCCCGTCCCCCGTCGCATCATAGAGGTCGGCGAGCGCAAGCCGCCGCCGTCCCGTCGGGCCCGCGAGCTCCACCTCGGCGTCTAACACCAGGAGCGCGGGCGCGAGGTCGCCCGAGAACGTGGCGTAGCAGCGCTCGGTCTGCGGCACGACGTGGCAGCGATCCCCGTCCGCCTTGAGGCAGAATCCGAGGCTCGCCCTCCAGAAGTAGCTCTGGTTGAAGAAGAAGCACCGGGTCTCCACGAGCAGGTTCCCGCCGACCGTGCCGCTCGACCGGACGAGCGGCGTCGCGACCTCGGAGAGGGCGTCCCGCAGGCCGGGATAGGCGCGGAGGAAGGCGGGGTCCGCCTCCACGTCGGCGAGCCGTTCCATCGCACCGATCCGGGTCGCCGAGTGCCCGCGGAGCTCGGTGACGTCCTCGAGCGCGATGAGATGGCGCTTGAGATTGAGGTGCATCTTGTAGTTCGGGAGGAGGTCGGTCCCGCCCGCGAGATAGTCGGCCGCCCCGGGGAAGTCGGCGGCGAGCCGGACCGCCTCGTCGACGGTGCGGGGCCGGTGCAGGTCGAACTCGTCGAGGTGCATCGGTCCCTCCTACGCCCCCTTCCACGCGCGTCCCTCGGCCCGCCGGCGGTCGATGCCGCGCAGCACGCGGTCGGGGGTGATCGGAAGCTCGGTGAACCGGACGCCGACGGCATCGTAGAGCGCATTGCCGACGGCCGGCAGGGTCGCGATCAGCGGGCCCTCCCCCGCCTCCTTCGCGCCGAACGGTCCCTCGGGGTCATCCGCCCCGACCAGATGGATCTCGATCTCGGGCATCTGCTGCGGCGTCGGGATCTTGTACTCGAGGAGCGAGGGGTTGAGGAGACGGGACCCCCGGTAGCGCATCGACTCCCCCATCACCTGGCCGAGGCCCATGTGGATCGAGCCCTGGATCTGGCCCTCCACCGCGAGCCGGTTCAGCGGCCGGCCGCAGTCGAAGCCGGCCCAGATCTTCTCCACGCGATACTCGCCGGTCTCGGGGTCGACCGTGACCTCGGCTACGTACGCGGCGAACGAGTAGGCCGGGGCGGTGCCCGCCTTCGCGCCCTTGAACGACCCGCCCTTCGGATGGGTCTGGTAGGAGCCGCTCGCGGTGAGCGCGCCCTTCGTCTCCATCGCCCGGTGGAGGGTCTCGAGGAACGACACCGAGCGGTCCGGGGCGCCCGTGACCTCGAACCGCTCGTGGCCGACTCGGACCGATTCGGTCGGGGCCCCGAGGAGGGTCGCCGCGGCGCGCAGGAGCTCGTCGCGCAGCTGCTCGGCCGCGGCGCGGGCCGCGTTCCCCATCATGAACGTGACCCGGCTCGAGTAGGAGCCGAGATCGACCGGGCTCACGTCGGAGTCGACGCGGGCGACGTGGACCCGGTCGAGGTCGACCCCGAGCACTTCCGCGACGATCGCCGCGAGGAGCGTGTTCGACCCCTGGCCGATGTCGGCCTGCATCGAGTGGACGGCGATCCCTCCGTCCATGTCGACCTTGAGATGGACCGTCGACTGCGGCATCTTCGGGGTGAAATGGATCGGGCTGTTCGACCCCGAGATGTAGAACCCGCAGCCGAGACCGATCCCCCGGCCGTACGGAAGCCGACGGTGCTTACTGTCCCAGCCGCTCCGCGCGCGCACCGTCCGCAGGCACTCGAGGAACGACGTCGAGGTGATCTCGAACTGGTTCACCGTGGTCGCGCCGGGCGGGAGCGCGTTCCGGGCCCGCAGATCGAACGGGTCGATCTCCGCCACCTCCGCGAGGGTGTCGAGGGCGACCTCGACCGAGTACCGGAGGTTCGTCCCGCCGTGGGCGCGCATCGCGCCGGACGGGGG
Organism: Thermoplasmata archaeon; assembly: GCA_021821785.1. GTDB lineage: Archaea > Thermoplasmatota > Thermoplasmata > Lutacidiplasmatales > UBA184 > Lutacidiplasma. The sequence goes on along the minus strand of JAKACD010000052.1, from coordinate 6,626 downwards.
CTTCGAGGTGTAGACCCGACGGCCCTTGTAGCGGAAGTTCGGCACGCGGTACGGTCCCATCGCGAGGACCCCGTTGTAGTACGTCGTGACGGTGCCGAATGAGCTCCAGGCGCCGCCGTCGATCAACGCCTCGATGTCGTACGCGAGCAGGTTCCCGTCCGCATCGGCGGCGATCCGGACGTCGTTCTGCGTCGGATGCCGCCCGTGGTTCGTGTAGAAGACGTCCTCCCGATCGAAGAGGACCTTCACCGGTCGCCCGGTCTCGAGCGCGAGCGCGGCGCAGGCGATCTCGTGAGGGAGCGGGTCGGACTTCCCGCCGAACCCGCCGCCGACCTCGGGCTTGATCACCCGGATGCGGTGCATGGGCATCCCAAGCACCTCGGAGAGGGCCCGGTGGAGGTAGTGGGGGACCTGGGTGGCGCTCCAGACGGTGAGGCGGCCGTCGGGGGTGGCCTCCGCGATCGTAGCCATCGGTTCGGTGAAGGCATGGGTCACTCCGGCGAACGTCCCGCGCACGCGCACCGTGTGGCGCGCGCCGGCGAACGCGGCCTCCACGTCCCCGAAATGCTGGACCACCTCCTTCTGAATGTTCGATCCGGCGAGTCCGCGGGCGTGGATCGGGTCCGTCACCTTACCGACCCCCATGCGGGGGTCCGCGTGCTCCGTCAGCGGCTCCACTTCGCACCGTACGAGGGCGAGCGCCGCCTCGGCGGTCGCCTCGTCCCGGGCCGCGACGGCGGCGATAATATCCCCGATGTACCGGGCCTTGTCGACCGCGATCGCGGTCTCGTCGCGGGTGATCGGCAGGACGCCGAACGGGGTCGGGTACCGCTCGCCCGTGAGGACCGCGTACACTCCGGGAACGGCCCGCGCGGCGCTCACGTCGATCGATTTCAGGCGGGCGTGCGGCCACGGGCTGCGGAGCAGTCGGCCGACGAGCATCCCTGGCCGCTGGAGGTCGTCCGTGTACTCCGCGCGGCCGGTGACCTTGAGCGGCCCCTCGACGTACGGGATACGCCCACCGAGGAGGCGGTACGGTCCCTCGGGGGTCGAGCCCATCACGGACCTCCCGCGTCGGCCGCGGCCTGGATCGCTTCGATGATCTTCGTGTAGCCGGTGCATCGGCACAGGTTCCCCGAGATCGCGCGCTCGATCTCCTCCCGGCTCGGCCGGGGGTTCGCCCGCAGGAGGGCGGTCGCGGTGACGATGAACCCGGGCGTGCAGAAGCCGCACTGGGTGGCACCGTTCTCGACGAACGCCGCCTGTAGCGCGGAGAGACCGCGGGGAGGACTGATCCCCTCGATCGTCGTGACCTCGCGTCCTTCGACGAGCCGCCCGAGCGTGAGGCAGCTCAGGGTCGGTCGGCCGTCCACGAGGACCGTGCAGCACCCGCAGGTGCCCAGGTCGCAGCCGCGCTTCGTGCCCGTGAGCCGGAGGTCCTCGCGCAAAAGGTCGAGCAGGATCCGATGGGCCGCACAGGGCACGGCGACCGGCTGCCCGTTCAGCCGGAAGTCAAGGCGATCGGGAGATGGCATCTCGGTCACGAGGCAATCGTCGAGCATCAACCGCTCGAGTACCTAAGCTGGTCGGATGCATCTCGCGCACCAGCTCCGCGACGATGCTCACGGCGATCTCGGCCGGGCTCTCGGCGCCGATCGCGAGGCCGATCGGTGAGCGGATCCGGGCGAGCGCCGAGCGGCCGACGCCCCGCGCTCGGAGCTCCGAGTACATGTGCTCGCGCTTCGCGGCGCTCGCGATCAGCCCGATCGTGTTCGGGAACCGCTCGAGCGATCGGGCGAGCAGCTCGAGGTCCTTCGAGGCGTCGTACCCGAGCAGGAAGAGGTGAGTGAATCGGCTCGCCTCGAAGACCTCCCAGACCCGCGCGGGGGCGACGACCTCGCGCCGCTCGGCGTCCGGGAACCGCTCGACCCCGACCCAGTCGGGCCGGTCGTCGGCGACCGAGTAATCGTACTCGAGGCTGGGCAAGAGGGCGGCGAGCGCCGCCGCCACGTGCCCGCCGCCCCACAACAGCACGTTCGGTCGCGCGGGCACGTACTCGATCGCGATGTCGACCGCGCCGCCGCACAGGCTCGGGAGGCCGCCGGTCTTCCACGCCGCGAGGTCGAAATGGTGGAGACCGCCGGCCCGCTCGTCGAGCGCGCGCCGCGCGAGCCGCTTGACCTCCTCTTCCAGCGCCGCGCCGCCCACGGTGCCGACCGTGGACCCGTCCGGCCCCATCAGCATCGACGCCCCGAGCTTACCGGGGACCGAGCCGACCGTTCGTACGACGACCGCGCGGACGAACGGCTCGCGCGCCTCGAGCCGGCGCAGGGCCTCCCGGGCCTCCTTGCGATCCATCGACCGGCCGTCACTCCTCGCCGCGGGCGGTCCAGGCGTCGCGGGCGAGACGGTACTCCTCGGGCGTGTCGACGTTCGCCACGACCGCCGGATCGTCGACCGAAAAGCGCCGCACCTGGGGGCCAAACTCGGGCAGCAGGGAGCGCAGCGGCGCGTCGGTCCGGAGCTCGAGGATGTGGGGCCGAACGACCGAGCGCCAGAGGACGGGATGTCCGCCGCGGCCCTCGTACGTCGGGATGAACCAGACCCCCAGCGGGTCCTCTCGTCCGACCGCGGCGAGGGTCTCGACCGTACGTTGGGCGACGAACGGGTGGTCGACCGGCCAGAATAGAATGTCGTGGTCCGCCGGCAGCGACGCGAGCCCGGCCTGGATCGACGCGGTCCGCCCTTCGTACCAGTTCTCGGCATCGACCACCTCGACGGGGAGGCCGCGCACCTCGTGCGCGATCGGCCCGCGATGGGCCCCGGCGACGACCTTCACGGGATCGAACCCTTCGTCGAGGACCGTTTCGGCGATCCGCCGGACCGCCGTCCGTTCCCCGGTGTGGAGCAACGCCTTCGGAAACCCGCCGAACCGCTCGGACTCGCCGGCTGCGAGGATCAGCGCCGCACTGGACATCGGAACCGCCCGGGAGTTCGTCCCCCTCGTGCGCACAGCCGGCGCATAGTAAAGACCATAGGCCCCGCCGCGACCATGAGCCCCCGTAGAGAAACGGGCCCGCGCCGCGGTCCCTCGGCGAACGGTCGGGGGCTCCGAGAATCCCTCGGCGGGGGGGGTGGGATATTAAATACCCCGGCCGAGTGGCCGCGCCGCTCCATGACCCATCCGAACGACGTACCCCCGTCCCTGCTCCTCCCGCAGCTCGCGACGGAGCTTCGCAGCCGCCAAGCCGTCCAGCCGCCCCCGTGGGCCACGTTCGTCAAGACCGGCGTACACAAGCAGCGGGCCCCGATGCAGACCGACTGGTGGTACCTGCGCAGCGCCTCGGTCCTTCGCAAGATCTACGTCCACGGCTACGTCGGGGTCGCCCGGCTGAGCGCGGACTACGGCGGGAAGCGCGACCGGGGGAGCGCCCCGTACCATGCCCGCACCGGCTCGCGGGCCATCCTCCGCGAGATCGTCCACCAGCTCGAGAAGTCCGGACTGGTCCAGCCGTACAAGACCCGGGGCCGCCGGGTGAGCCCCGAAGGGGAGAAGCTCCTCGCCTCCGTCGCCAAGGGGATCCTCCAGAAGCTGGCCACCGAACGGCCCGAACTCGCCAAGTACCTCTAGCGACCGTACGGAAGGCGAGGAGGAGTGACCGATGGCCTACGGAGAGGACCCCGAGCTCAACGAGCTCCGTCGCCGACGACTCCGACAGATCCAGGAGATGCAGGGCAGCGAGGCCGCGACGGCCCAAGCCTACGCGGCCCAGGAAGCCGAGATGCAGCGCCGCGATGCGGAGCGCTCCGAGGTCCTCCGTCGGATCCTCACGCCCGAGGCCCGGGAGCGGCTCGGCCGCATCCGCCTCGCGAAGCCGGAAGTGGCGCAGTCGGTCGAACAGCAGCTCATCTCGCTCGCCGCGAGCGGACGGCTGCAGCGGCAGGTCGACGACGCGACCCTGCGCGCGCTGCTCGAGCGGATCGCGCCCGAACGCCGCGAGATCTCGATCACCCGACGATAGGAGTCACGTACCATGGCGAACCGTAGGAAGAGCCTGGCCCGCAAGACGCGCTTGAATCGGATCGTCAAGTCCAACCGTCGGGTCCCCGCGTGGGTGATGCAGCGGACGAGCCGGCGCGTGACCCGCCACCCGAAGCGCCACACGTGGAAGCGGGGCCATCTGCACAAGTAACGGAGCGGACGGAGGAGAACGGGAATGCCGCCGAAGACCACAGGACACCGCGCCGAGGAGCTCGAACGCGAGTACGTCATTCCGCTGCGGGCGAGCCAGCACCAGCCGTCGCGCCGCCGCCGGGCCGGCCACGCCCTCGAGACGGTCCGTCGTTTCGTTGTCCGCCACATGAAAGGCAAGCCCGAGGACGTCTGGATCGACCCTCGGCTCAACGAGCGGATCTGGGAGCGCGGCATCCAGCACGTCCCGCGTCAGGTCCGCGTCAAGGCGATCCGGTTCGAGGACGGCCTCATCGAGGTCGACCTCCTCGATACCGAGTAGCGCCCGTCCGGGAGAGCCGTCGCGTGCCGGTCGGTCGCACCCTCTACGCGGGCAGTCCGTACCTCGGCGTCTACCTGCGCGTGGGCGACGCGGCCGCCATCGGACCGCCGAGCGTCCCCCGCCCGCTCGAGCACGACCTCGCGCGGCTGCTCCGGGTCCGGGTCGTCCGCAGTACGGTCTACGACTGCGAGATCCTCGGCGCGATGGTCGCGGCGAACTCGCACGGGATCGTGCTCGGGGACGAGGTCGACCCGGCGGAGCGGCGGATCCTCGAAACGGTCGCGCCGGTCACGGTCGTTCGGCACAAGCAGAACGCCATGGGCAACAATATCCTCGCGAACGACCACGGGGCCGTCGTGCACCCGGAGTTCCCGACGGAGGCCGTCCGGGAGATCGGCCGGGCACTCGGGGTGCCGGCGGAGCGGGGCACCCTCGCCGGGCTCGGCACGGTGGGGATGGCGGGGGTCGCTACCAACCGGGGCGTGGTGGTCCACCCCAAAGCCACGGAACGCGAGGTGGCGCACGTCGCGTCGCTGCTCGGGGTGCCGGTCCACCGATCCACCGCGAACTTCGGAGTCCCCATCGTGGGGGCCTGCCTCGTGGCGAACTCCCAGGGGATCGTCGTCGGACGGCCGACGACCCCGGTGGAGATCGCCCACCTGCAGGAAGGGCTCGGCGTCTTCGACTGACGCGGGCGGGGCTACGTGCCGCGCTTGCGCTTCATGTACCGGGTGGCATACCCGGCGATGCGGTTCGCGAGCTTCTTGTGCGTGGCCTGCATCCTGCCCTCGACCGAGACGCCAAGGTCGGTCAGCTCGAGGACCTTCTGCTTGTTCTTCGCGAAGTCCCCCGAGAAGTCGTTCGGGTAATGGCGGATCAGCTCGATCGCGACCCGCTTGATGTACGTCTGGCGGATGTTGCCCATGCGGGCGAGCCCACTTCGGGTCGCGGTTATAACCTTGACCGGCGGCCGGGCCGGGGCACCGCGGGGGCCGCGCCCGCCCGTCCCGGGCCGTTCGCACCGGCGGAAGCCACAAATACCCTGCCCGGAGTAAATACTCTCGTGCACCCGAACGGAGCCGAGTGGGCTCGCTCTGGGTCGCGAGCGAACCACCGACCGGATGGGCCCTTGACCGACGTATCATGAGCGGGGCTCCGACTCCCCCGTCGCTCGGATCGCGCCGCGAACGGAACGTCCTTCTCCTCGACCTCTCGAAAAGCATGCTCGCCCCGCTGCCCGACCCGGGCGACGGCCCGAGCGAGCGGAAGAAGATCGAGGTCGCGCGGACGGCGGTCTTCCGCATCCTCCAGGACGCCGCGAACTCGGGCGCGCTCTTTGGGCTCGTGACCTTCACCGAGACCGTGCGGGTCGCCGTGCCGCTCGGCGAGATCCATCGGGAGAACCTCCCGTACATCGAGAACCTGATCTCCCTCCTCACCCCGAGCGGGCGCTCGTCGATCTGGGACGCGATCGCGGTCGGCGCCGATCTGCTGCGCGTCGGGACCGAAGGAGTTCGAGGGAATCTCGTGCTCGTGACCGACGGTTGGGACAACGCCTCGAGCCGGTTCGATGTCCGCCCCACGCCGACGGCCCCCCTGCCGGAAGGGAGGGTCGACCTCGTACCGTATGCCCTCCCCGCCCACTCGGCGCTCACGTTGCGGGTCATCGGGATCGGCAGCGGCTCGGAGCGCGACAAGGGCGTGGACTCCGGCCGCATGAACCAGCTGCTGGCCCAGCTGACCGACCGGGCCCAGCAGCTCGGGCTCCCGGCGGCGTTCAGCTTCCAGGAGGTCGCCACCGGTTCGGCGCTCTTTGCCCAGATGGTCCACGCGTTCATCGACGTCGGCTACGAGGGGGATCTCCCCATCGGGGAGCTCCATCCGGAGGAGCTGGCCCGGCACGCCGCGAGCGCCGCCCGGGCGCTCAAGGAGCCCCAGCAGCACGCCACGGTCTCCCGCATCAAGAGCGCGCAGCAAGCGGCCCGCGCGAACGGCTACGACACCTCCTACCAGGAAGGCCCCGACCTCGAGGTCGAGGTGCTCGCGAGCGCGGGGGGACCGCCGGCCTACCTCCGGGAGCGGTACGGACCTCTCGGCGAGATCGTGGAAGAG
>JAKACD010000051.1 GCA_021821785.1 Thermoplasmata archaeon | reverse complement strand
GGAGGAGACGGGGCTTCCGGCCGGCCCGATCCCGTCCGTGCCGTACCTCACGGAGCGACTGCCGCGCAGCCGTCGGGGGCGGGGCGAACGGTCCCGCGCGTCGTTCCTGGGTCAGCCGATCCGGGGGCGCGCGGCGAACGAAGGGGACCCGGAGGCCTACTGGCGGGAGATCGTTCCCGAGATGCGCGGACCGGAGGCCCATCCGGTCGCCGTCGTCATCGACGACGGGGCGCTCTTTGACAGCGAGAGCCGCGACTTCATCGTCGCGCTATCGAAGCACGCCCGCCTGCGGCCGCTCCTGATCCTGATGGCGCTCGACACCTCGGTCCCGGGCTTCATCACGTGGGAGGAGGCGTTCCTCGGACGCGGCGACGTGGACTGGGTCCGCTTCGCCGAGAGTCTCCCCGACCCGAGGGAGGCCCACCGACTCAAGGGGATCTTCGACGAACTTCCGTCGATCTCTCAGCGCGTCGCGGGGTACGTGGCCCTCTTGGGAGGGAATGTGGGCGAGGTCGTCCTCTCCCGCGCCTCCCGGCTCACCTTCCCGCAGCTCGCCGAAGCGATCCTGCCGGCGACCGGCGCGGGCCTGATCAAGGTGCTGGACGGGAAGGTCGCGATCCCCCATCGGGCCTGGATCCCGCTCACCATCGACCTCCTGCCCGAGAAGCAGCGGCGGGAGATGCAGCTCGAGATCGCGAACGCGCTCTCGGCGCTCTCCCCCGAGCCGAGCCTCGCCCGCCGCATCGAGGTCGCCCGACATTACCTCGCGTGGTACCCCGGGCCGCTCGCGCTCAAGAACCTCCTCGAGTCCGCGGAGCTCAGTCTCCAACTGCTCGCGTACGATTCCGGGGAGGAGCTGCTCGCGGAGGCGATCGGCTGCCTGACCTCGCTGCCCCCGGCCGAACGGGACGCGCTCGAGCCCGAACTTCGGCTGCTCCACGCGCGGTCGCTCTTCGTGACGGGCCGCATCACCGAGGCGGAGGCCGAGGTGCGCGAGGGGCTCGAGGGCGCGCTCCGGGGCAAGGTCTCTCCCGAGACCCTGACCGAGTGGGTCGAGCCTCTGCTCCTCACGATGCGGGTCGTCGGGCCGCGGCCGTCCCTTTCTACGATGCTCCTCGAGCTCATCGAGCGCTGCCACGATACGGATCTGCTCGAGCTCGAGGTGCTCTTCGAAGCGCTCGTCGCGGAGTTCCACTACGAGCGGGGGTGGCCCGAGAAGGCCCGCGCCGAGTCCCATCGGGCCGCGTTGCTGGCGCGGCGCCTCCCCGAGGGCCATCTCCAGGCGCTCGGCCTTCTCGCGGTCGGCCTCTCCCGCATCGAGGCGACCCCCGAGGAGCAGGAGCTCGCCGAGCGGTTCCTCCGCGCGGCCCGGCTCCTGCTCGCGAAGGCCCGTCGGTGGGAGATCGACGCGCTCGCCGAGGACCTCGAGGCGCGCCTGGTCGAAGCCCGGGGCGAGTCCCAGCGGGCGCGCGAGCTCCGCGAGCGCAGCGTGCCGGTGCTGCAGCGGATGCGGCTGCCCGCGCTCGAGATTTACCAGCAGCTCGGGATCGCCGAGATCCTGCTGAACCGTGACGAGCCGAAGGGAGTCGAAGTTCCGCTCGAGCGGGCCCACGTGATCGCCGATTCGCTCCACCTCCTGCCCCCGAGCCCGGCGCTGCTCCGCCTCTGGCTGTTGGAGGGGCGGTGGCACGCGCTCAACGACCTCACGGACGCCGCCCGGGACCGGTGGGAGGCGATCGTCGACCTCCGGGGTGCGGCGGTGATCCCCCGCGTGCGTGCGGAGGCCCTCGTCCGCCTCACGCTGCTCGAGCACGTGCACCACCCGGAGCGGGCGAAGGAACTCGCGGAGGAGCTCCACACGCCCGAGGTCCTGGCGGCACTACCGACCGGATGGGTCAGTTGGCTCGGGGAGCTCGCGACCCTCGCCCCCGAGAGCGAGAACGGGGGCGCCCGGCTCCCGCTCGTGGCGCCGCCGCCGCGACGGAAGGCGCCCCCGTCATCCGAGGGTCGGGAACGCCCCCGGCGCGAGCCCGTAGGCGATCGTAACCGCTCCCACGACCGTTAGCACGATCACGACGATCCGGTTCAACAGGTGGGGCGGTACCCGCCGGGCGAGCCGGCGTCCGAACGTGACGTTCCACGCGGCGACCAGCACGAGGGCGGCGGCCCCTCCCGCCAGAACGGTGGGCCAGCCGAACGTCGGCACGAACGAGATCATGAAGATCATCGTCGTGTCGCCGAGCTCGAGCAGCGCGATCGTGGCGAACGCCGCGACGAACGCGGAGCGCAGGTTCTCGCGCAGACGCGGATCCGCTTCCTCCTCGGGGTGGAAGAGGAGCCAGGCGGCGTAGCCGATCAGGAACGTGCCGGCGCCGACCCGGATGTAGCCGATGTGGGACGGCCCTAGGGCGGCCACAAGGACCACGCCGACCGACACGGCGATCGCGCTCGTCAGGACGAAGCCGGCCGCGGCCCCCGCCCAGGTCCCCGTGGCATGGTGTCGGGCGGCGAGCGCGATCGTCGCGAAGCTCGTCCGGTCGAACAGCTCGAGACCGCCGATGACGACGAACACGAACGCGAAGCCCGTCGCGAAGCCGAGGTCCACGGCGGTTCCCGTCCGTCAGGCGAGGTGGGGCCGGAAGTCGTCGAGCTCCCGCTCGCAGTAGACGCAGGTGAGGATCACCGGGCGGCGCGACGTGACCTCGAACTCGCTCTCGATCGGCTCCGACTGGTTCGAGATGCAGTTCCCGTTCGGGCAGCGGACCACGCCGACGATCCGCTCGGGGAGGTCGACCGACCGCTTCTCCCGTACCTGGTAGTCGCGGATGATGGAGATCGTCGCGGTGGGCGCGATGAGCGCGATCGCGTTCACCTTCCGCGGCGACAGCTCCATGTTCTCGACCTTGACGATGTCCTTCCAGCCGATCTTGTTGGACCGGACGTGGAGCGCCACGCTCACGGTCGAGTCCTTGTCGAGGGTCTGGGCCCCGATGATCCGGAGGACCTCGAGCGCGAGCCCGTTCGAGATGTGGTCGATGACCGTGCCGTTCTTGATCGGGGTGATCTTGAGCTCGCGCGCGGGCATCGTCGTCAGTCCCCCTTCCGCGCGCCGAGGATCAGGTCGAGGAGCGCCATCCGCACGGGGACGGCGAGCGCCGCCTGGCGGAAGTACACCGCGTGCGTCGTCGAGTCGACCTCGGGCGCGATCTCACCGGCGCGGGGGAGCGGGTGCATCACGGCGAGCCGGGACTTCGCGTCGGCCAGCACGCTCGCGTCGATCCGGTAGGAGCCCGCGACCCGGCGGTATTCGCTCTCGTCGCCGAACCGCTCCTTCTGGATGCGGGTCACGTAGAGGACGTCCGCGTCCCGCACGGCCGCGTGCAGGTCGGACTGTTCCCGGACCTTCGCCCCCATGTGCTCGAGATGGCGCCGGGACTGGAGCGGGAGCGCGAGCGACGGAGGCCCGGTGAGGACGATCTCGGCCCCGAACATCGCCAGCGCGTGGGCCAGCGAGTGGACCGTCCGGCCGAACTTGAGGTCGCCGAGCAGCACGACCGTGAGACCGCTCAGCGTGCCGAACGCCTCCTGCATCGTCGCGAGATCGAGGAGCGTCTGGGTCGGATGCTGACCGGCCCCATCGCCGGCGTTCAGCACGGGTCGATCGGAGGCCCGGGCGGCGAGCCGCGCCGACCCCTCGTTCGGGTGCCGGATCACGATCGCGTCGGAGTAGGAGCTCAGCATCCGGATCGTGTCGTGGAGGCTCTCGCCCTTGCGCATCGAGGTGACCGATGCATCCGCAATCGTGATGCAGCTGCCGCCGAGCCGCTGGACGGCGGATTCGAACGAGAGCCGGGTCCGGGTGGACGGCTCGAAGAACGCCATCGCGACGATCTTGTTCTCGAGGGAGTGGGAGACCTTCTTACCCTCCGCGAACGGGATCATCTTCTTCGCGGCCGCCAGAACGGACTCGATCTCTTCTCGGGAAAGGTCCCGGATCGAGATCAGGTCCCGGCCGTGGAGCGACATCCGAGCCGCGGAAGGGTCCGTGGCTTTAAGCGATTGTCCCCGGCCACGAGAACGACGTGGGGTTCCGATCCGAGACCGAGCTCGCGGCAAACGGCTAAGGCGGACGCTCGTTCCCGCCCGCGTGCGCCCGAGCCCCTGGTCGTGGACGTCCCGGCTCCTCTTCCTGGTCCTCATCACGGCGTGGGGGTTCAACTTCCTCTTCGTGCGGGTCGGCCTCACTGACGCCTCCCCGCTCTGGCTGGCCTTTCTGCGGGCCGCGATTGGCACCGCGACGGCCGCCGTGCTCCTGAGCGGGCTGGGCGGGTGGGGTCGGCTCGACGCGCGCGGCCGGCGCGACGCCCTGGTGCTTGGGCTCCCCAACACCACCGCGTTCTACGGCCTCGTCTTCGTCTCGATCCAGGCGATCCTGCCCGGGATCTCGGCGGTCCTGGTCTACACGTTCCCGCTCTGGGTCGCGCTCCTCTCCCCGGCGCTCTTGGGCCACCGCATGGGGCAGCGGCACTGGGGGTTCGTCGGCGCCGGATTCCTCGGCATCGCGCTCATCTCCCTCATCGGCTCGACGGCGACCCTGGGGGTCTCGCTCGTTCCGATGGCGGAATCCCTCGCCGCGGCCGTCGCCTGGGGGGTCGGCACCGTCCTGTTCCAGCGACGGTTCTCCCGCGCCGAGATGCTGGAAGCGAACGTCTACCAGCTGATCGGGGGTACCGCCGGCCTGGCGGTCCTCACGCTCCTGTGGGTCCCCGTCCCGCTCCCCACCTTCACGCCCGCCCTCGACGTGAGCCTGATCTGGCTCGGGGTGCTCGGCACGGCGCTGGCCTACTCCATCTGGTTCGACCTCCTCGGCCGTACCCGGGCGGCCACGCTCTCCGCGTACGCGTTCCTGGTCCCGGTCGTCGCGATGATCGGCTCTGCGATCTTCTTCCAGGAGACCCTCGCTCCGCTGCAACTGGTCGGGGTCGCCTTGGTGCTCGTCAGCATCTATGGCATCGGACGGGCTCCGGGCGCCGGGGAACCGATCCCACCCCTGGCTCCGGCGGAATGACGGGAAAGGGCCCCGGGAGCCGTGATATGCGTCGGGCCGCTCTTCGGGAGCGATGGATCGGGCCGGTCCGCGGGTCTCCCGGCCCGTATCGGTACTGCTGATCGACCTCGGCGGGGTCGTGGTACGCGATCCGAGGCCCCGCATGGTCCTCGAACTGAGCCGAGGCCATCCCTCACGTCGAAAGAGGGTGCACGCGGCCTACTACCGCCTGAGCCGCGCGCTGGACCGCGGGGCCATCGACCTCCCTACGATGTATCGTCGGCTCCGTCGCGAGTTTGCCTGGATCCCGAACTACCCCGCCTTCCGCAGCTGGGTGCGTGGGCGGTCCCTCTCGGTGATCGCGTCAGTGGTTCGGGCGCTCCGGCGGCTCAAGGAGTCCGCCCGGCTTCGCATCGTCCTGGCGAGCAACATCTCCCACGCCGTCTGGACCGGGCTCGAGGAGAAGTTCCATCTCTCCTCGCTCTCGGATCGCGCGGTCCTCTCCTATCGAGTCAGGGCCCTCAAGCCGGAGCGCGCCTTCCTTCGTCAGATGCAGCGGGCCGCCCGAGTCCCGCTCGAGCGGACGCTCTTCCTCGATGATGCCGGCTCGAACGTCCGGCGGGCCCGGCGGTACGGGTTCCCCAGCCGGGTCGTTCGCGGGGGTGCCGAGACGGTGCAGATCCTCGAAGAACTTCGACGCCCGCCGCCCGGTTTCCCACGGGCCCTAGGGCGATCTCCGCGCCGGGCGGTATAAGAACCTCACGCAAACCTATTCAAATACCGACTTACATGCGTGTCGGACCCTAGCACGGGTCATCCGAAGTGAACGCATGGTGGACGCAGGTCCGAAAGCGAAGGAGCCCGCCTTACCGCTGACCGCGAAGGAAGCCGACAAGCGGCTGAAGAAGGAGCTGTCGTTCACACAGCTGCTCTTCCTCTCGATGGGGGGGATCATCGGATCCGGATGGTTGTTCGCGGCCCTTTCGGGGGCCGCGTTCGCCGGGCCCGCTGTGATCGTCAGCTGGCTCGTAGGCGGGATTCTCGTCCTGATGGTGGCGATCGTCTACGCCGAGGTCGCCGGTATGATCCCCCGGTCGGGCGCGATCGTTCGATATCCCCACCTCACGCATGGGAGTTTCTCCGGATATCTTCTCGGCTGGACGTACCTGCTTAGCGCCGTAAGCGTCCCCGCGATCGAGGCGGTGGCGGTCGTCGACTATGCGGCCACGTACTATCCGAGCCTGCTCGGCACAACGCAAACGACGTTGCTCGGGACGGCGACCGTCCTTTCCGCGGAAGGGATCGGGATCGCGTTGCTCCTGCTCGTCGCGTTCTTCGCCCTCAACTACTTCGGGATCCGACTGCTCGGCCGCGTGAACGCGGGCTTCACCTGGTGGAAATTCGTCATCCCGTCGCTGACGTTCGTCTTCCTGTTCACCGTGATGAAGTCGAGCAACTTCTCCGTCGGCGGCTTCACCCCGTACGGCTGGGCCCCGGTGTTCGAAGCGATCCCCCTCACGGGGATCGTCTTCTCGTACCTGGGCTTCCGTCAGGCCCTCGACTTCGGCGGCGAAGCGAAGAACCCGCAGCGGGACGTTCCGCTCGCGACGATCCTGTCGGTCGTCCTCGCGGTGATCATCTACACGCTGCTCCAGATCTCCTTCATTGGAGCCATCAACTGGGGGAACGCGGGACTGGTGGCGGGCAACTGGGCCGGCCTCCGGACCAGCGCCTGGGCGTCGGGCCCGTTCTATAGCGCGCTCTCGGCCGCCGGGGTCGGACTGCTCGGCGCCTTCGGCGTCACCCTCCTGATCGACGCGGCGATCTCCCCGTCGGGCACGGGGTGGGTGTACCTCGGCACGAGCTCCCGAACGCTCTACGGGCTGAGCGCGGACGGGTACTTCGGGAACCTGTTCCTGCGGCTCAACAAGCGCTTCTCGGTCCCGTGGGTCGCCCTGCTCGGGAGCCTGATCATCGGAGGGATCTTCCTCCTGCCGTTCCCGTCGTGGTACCTATTGGTCGGCTTCATCTCGAGCGCGACCGTGTTCACGTACGTGAGCGGAGGGGTCTCCCTTCAGGCGTTCCGTTGGCGAGCCAGTCACCTGCACCGGCCGTTCCGGCTCCCCTTCGCGCCGATCCTCGCCCCGATCGCGTTCCTCGCCGCGATGCTGATCGTGTACTGGTCCGGAATCACGCTGCTGTCGCTCCTGGAGGTCGCGATCCTGCTCGGGATGCCGCTCTACGTACTCTGGTACGCGCCGACCCGCCTCGGGGTCAGCGACAACGTCTCTCAGATCACCGGTGTCGTCTTCATCGCGGGCCTGATCACGGCGGTCGCGTACTGGTACACCGACTTCTACACGCCGTTCGCCACGGGAAGTGGTACCCTCGATTCGCTCACGACCGCTTTCTGGGGATTCTGGGGCGCGCTGGCCGCGATCTCGGTGTTCATGGTCGTGATGCTCTACTTCGGCCAGCCGAAGGAGTCGAAGGGCCGTCGGGAGATCTGGGCCGGGTCGTGGGTGCTGCTCTTCTTGCTCGGGCTGCTCCCGTTCGAGTGGTACGGGCCGTTCGGCTACGCCTCCATTGTGACGGCGACCGGTGCCCCGGTCTATCCGAACACGAACTCGCTGATCGCCACGATGTTCGGCTTCCCGTTCGACACGATCTGGGTCTGTATCTTCGGGCTCATCGTCTACGCGCTCGCGGTCTACACGAGCTACGCCACGGAGGAGCTGAAGGCGCTCGCGGGCGAGGAGACGACGACGCCTCCCGAGCCCCCGACGCCCACCGGCGCGCACCTCGAGGCCGAGCCGTAGAGAGCGGGAACGGGCCCGCCCCCGCGCGGGCCGCACCCACCAACCTCTTCCTTCCTTTCTTAAACGACGAGCCGAGGCTCGCGAGGGGTCCGGGTGGTCTTCAGGTCCGTTTCGTTTTCGGAACTCTCCGAGCGCCCGACCCCTCCCGCGGTGCGCGCCTTCGGAGGCCCTGAAGATACCGACCGCAAGCTGATATCGCCGCGACGTAACGCGGGGTGGCGATGGAGCGCTCGGGTCCTCGACATCCCTCGGCCCAGCGGGTCGACCGAGCCTTGCGCGCGCGGGGACTACTCGACCGCGTTCACGAACTCCCCGCGTCCACGCGGACGGCGCCAGAGGCGGCCCAAGCGGTCGGATGCGACGTCCGGCAGATCGTGAAGTCGCTGCTGTTTCGGACGGCGGGCTCGGGGACCCCGGTGCTGGTCCTGGCGAGCGGCGGGCACCGGGTGGACGAGCAGTGGATGCAGCGGGAGGTCGGCGAGCCGCTCGCCCGGGCCGACCCCGAGTACGTGCGGTCGATCACCGGGTTCGCCATCGGCGGGGTGCCGCCGGTCGGGCACGACACGGAGATCCCTACGTTCGTCGACTACGACCTCCTCGAATTCCACGAGATCTGGGCGGCGGCCGGGCACCCGAACGCGGTGTTCCGCCTCACTTCCCGGGAGTTGCTCGAACTGACCGGGGGTCGGGCGGTGCCCGTAACCCCACCGGCGACTCCGCCGGCCGCGGAGCGGGCCTGGGTCACCTTCGACTGCTACGGGACTCTCATCGACTGGCGCACGGGGCTTCTGCGGGCCCTCGAGCGCACT
>JAKACD010000050.1 GCA_021821785.1 Thermoplasmata archaeon | reverse complement strand
ACGGCGTACCCCCGGTGGGCCGCGGAGGAGAGATTGACGATCGACGCCGGGGCGCTCTCGATCAGACGAGGAGCGAGCCGCGAGCTGAGGACGAACGGGGCGAGCACATTGAGGGCGAACGTCCGCTCGTACCCCTCGGCGGTCACCTCGCGCCGGTGATAGTACGCGCCGGCGTTGTTGACCAGGATATGGATGCGGGGATACCGGGCGAGCAGGCCGTCGGCCAGCCGACGGACATCAGAGAGGAGCGAGAGGTCGGTCACCCCGACCGCCTCGACCTTCGCCTCGGGCGTGGAACGGGCGATCTCCGCCGCCACCGCCGCGGCGCGGTCGTCCCCCCGGCCGACGACGACCGTGGTCGCGCCCCGGGCCGCGAGCCCACGGGCGATCTCCCGTCCGATACCCGAGGTAGCCCCGGTTACGACGGCAATGCGTCCGGTCAACGTGTTGGGCCCGCCGTTCGAGGACATGGTGCCGTCCCTCTACCCCCCTCGCCGAGACCAGATATGCCCTTCGCACGGAGCCCGCCGCTACGCGAGGCGATACTCTCGGCGGCGCGAGTCATGGAGGGAGATCGACTCCTGGACGAGGCCCTGCCGCCGGAGCGAGTCGATCGCGCTCTGGACGGTACGGCGAGGCAGCCGCGACATGTTCGCGAGTTGCGTCTGGTCGAGACCCCGGTAGGTCTCGAGAAGGAAGTAGAGGAACTTGGCCGCGGGCGGTCCGCGAACATCGCGGGAATGGCGAATGGCCCCGACCGTCTCGCCGCGGATCCCGAGACGTTCGGTCGCGAGCGAGGAGACGAGGCTCAGGTCGAGGTTGCCGAGATTGACGTCCGCGCCCAGCTCTCGGAGCAGCGCGCGCTGGTGCGCCTCGGTCGGCGCCTCGAACAGGAGCTCATCGATCGGATGCTCGGCGAGGATCGACCGGACCCAGTCCCACTTGACGGCCCCGTCGCTGTCGTAGATCCCCACGCTCCGCCCGAGCTCTCTCCCCTCGAGGATCACCCGCCGCGGCTCGAGCGAGCGGGCGAAGGCGATCTGGGCGATCGTTTCCTTCAGGGAGAGCTGGTGCTGGGGATCCTTCTTCCCGACCTCGATGAAGTAGTCGAGGCTCCGGCGCTTCACCTGCTCGACCAGGCGCTGGATCTGGACCGGGGAGAGCTCGACCGCGCCGTTCGAGACCTCGATGAGGTCGAAGCCGAGTTCGCGCGCCTCGTCGATCATCTGGCCGATCCGGTCGTGGAGCACGGCGTACTCGAGCAGCGTTCCCCCGGTGGAGACCTCGATGCCGAACTCGTGGTATCGCTGGATCCGCTCGCGGACCTTCTCCCGGGGGAGGAGGAGCGGGAGGCCCCACCCGATCTTCGCGAAGTCGAAGAACGGCGCGAGGGCCGCCAGCTCCTCGTCGTGCAGCGCATGGAGGCGGTCGAGGACGTGGGTCAGGCCTTTGGGTCGGGGGCGCGAGGGAGAGGGAACATCGGCCGGAAAGAAAAGCGATTTTGACTTGGACGGAGCGATTTTTGCTGCCATTGAGGCAAACTCGACGCAGGAAACGGAAGAAGGGAACCACGGTCGGGTCTAAAAACCTACCCCGACGCAACTCAGGGTGGATTTCCCCTCAATCGCGGGCCCCCTCGGGCCCCCGTAGCTCGGCGATGGGCCGACCCTGGACCTCCTCCGGGATGGGGAGCCCGAACCGGGCGAGCAGCGTGGGGGCCACGTCCAGGATCTTCTGGGGGGGCAACTCTCGACCCGCCGACGCCCTCGGCTCGCGCCAGGCGATCACCCCATCGAACGAGTGCACCGCGTCGTCCGGCCCGGTGTCGTTCTCCTCGACGAAGAGTCCCGAATGCCCCACCGAACCGACCGATCGCCACGCGGCCCCGCCGAAGTAGGCCATCAGGTCCGGCGGATCCCCCTCGACCTTTCGATAGACATCCGCGGGGGCAAAGAGACGGACCGTTAGCGGTTTCCCGTCAGGGGTCCGCAGCGCGGAGAGTTTTCGCCTCAGCTCCTCCGCGAGGGTCCCCGCCCCGGAGGGCGGAACGGTACCGTTCGGCTCACGCCCTACGATATTGAGGAAGAGACGCGCGTAGTACCCCCCGGCCCCCCAGACCCGGGTGCGCGACCAATCGACCGACAGCTCCTCGAGTGCCGTCGCGCGCGCAGGGCGGGGATCGGCGAGCGCGAGGTAGCCTTCCCGGATCAGCCACTCGTTGATGCAGAATCCCCCCTGCATCGCCTGGCTGCCGTGGTCGGAAGCGACCAGCACGGCGACGTCGGGGCCGACGAGGTCGAGGAACGCACCGATCTCTTCGTCGAGAAGGCGGTAGTACGCGTCGGCCACGTTCGCGAATTCCGTCCTCGGTTCAAAGCGCGGATGGCTCGGGTCGAAGTACTTCCAGAACGCGTGGTGTAGTCGGTCCGGGCCGATCTCGTGGACCGCGAAGAGGTCCCACGCCTCCTTCTGCCAGAGGTGGCGGGCGACCCGCCAGCGGCGCCGGGTCATCTCGGACAGCTCCTCCGCCACGCGTCGTCGGTCCTCGACCCGGAAGGAGACGTCAAAGAACGGTCCGCCCGCTACCTGTTCGACCTCCGCCCGGTATTCGGCCGGGTTCACGAAGTCCGGGGCCGCTTCGGGCGTCAGAAAGTCCGAGATCGCCACGCCGTTGACCGCCGGCGGCGGGTAGCCGGGCGGCATGCCCAAGACCGCGACCCGGTACCCGAGGCGGGAGAGGCGATGCCAGAGCATCGGAGCCCGCGGGGTCGTCGAGCGCGGGGTGTACATCGCCCCGTAGGATCCGGGTCGCCGGTGCCGGAAGCCGTACAGGCCGAGCGTTCCCGGGTCCACCCCCGAGAACATCACCGCCCAGGCAGGCACCGTGATCGGGGGATCGCAGCTGCGGAGCGTGCCCCGGGCGCTGACGGAAAGGAGTCGCCCCAATCGAGGCATCTCCCTCGAGAACCGTCGAAAGAGCAGGTCCGGTGAGAGGGAATCGAGCCCGATGACGACCGCGCGGAATCCGTTCCCCGGCACCGAGAGGGGACCTCCGTCCGGTCAACGGACCGCCCCCTTCAAGGATTCGGACCCGGGTCTCGGTCCGGAACCGGTCCGGTCCGGGCCCGACGCGACGCGGCGGGTCCGCGCATCGCTTCAAGTACCACATATGTAGATGCATATGTATGTCATCTCGGAACGTGGCCGTACAGAAGGCCGTGTACGACGCCCTTACGCGAGAGAAGCGCGCCGGGGAGAGCTTCACCTCCCTGTTCCGCCGCCTCCTCGAACAGCGGGAAGGTCTCGAGGAACTAGTTGGCGCGTGGGGGAAGGAAGGGGCCCGCCGCCATCGGGCGGCCCTTCGATCGCTGCGGGTGCCCGGAGGGCGAGCCCCGTGAAGGCGGTCGACACCTCGGTGCTCCTGGCGCTCCTCGAGGGGGATGCCGCCCTACGGGAGTTCCTGAAGCGACAGAGGGGGATCGAGATCGCGACCACCGAGGCGAACCTCCTCGAGCTGAGCTACGTCGCGGCTTACGGCGAACGGCGCGGCCGCGCCGCCCGCCGAGAGGTCCTCGATCGGCTACGGCGGAAGATCACCGTTCTGCCGATAGACGCACGGGCCGTGGAGCACGCAGCGCGGCACCTGGGGAAGGAAGGGCCCCGCCTCTCCCCGCTTGTGCTCGCGATGTTGAGCACTCTCGAGGTCGGGGGATGCGAAGAGCTGTTCACCCGCGAAGTGCCGGCTCAGCTCGGCAAGTGGAAGTTCAAGATCACCCGACTTGGCCATTCTGCTACTAAGTAGTGTCAATAGCGTTACGCAATAGTCACTGATAGACATTAAAGGCTACTCAAAGGGGGGATCCGTGGGGAGAACGTCGGAAAGGCCCCTCCGGACGGTTTTCGGGTCCAAACTGGCCCCGGAGGCCCGCGAACGGCCCGGAACCCCCTCTTTTGCAGCAACATAACCTAAGGACATACAGTATCGCTTCTCACGTTACTATATGACATAATTACGGCGAATGGGGGTCGCCGACCCCCTCGACCTCCTCGAGGTTCTCTGACGAGAAGTCGTATAACTGATGTTATACGACCGAGATTGGGGCCCCTGTCATCCCCGATCTCGGGGCAGAAATACGAAGGAAGAGGTTGGTCTGCTCGGCCAGAGCCCCTCTACTGGGCCTGAGGGGCCGCCGCCGGGGTCGGTACCACTGCGGGAGCGGGCGCGGGCGGGTCCTTTCGGGATCGCGCGAGGATGATTGCGCCGACCAGGAAGAGAACGAACGCGCCGATGGCGAGATACCAGCCGATCGTGGGTCCCCAGGTGAGGGAGAGACCGCTGGTCGTGTTCGAACCGATGAACGACGACCAGGGACCGCTCCCCGAGTGGTTCGGGGTGTCGCTCGCGATGGCGCCCGGAAGCGCCACGGCGAAGTAACCGGCGGCCGCGATCACGATGAGCATCGCCACCACGCCGAGGGCGATCGCCGCGCCCGCACGCCTAGGATTGTTGCGGGAGGCGAACGCGAGCCCGACCGCGACGAGCCCTAGGACCGCGTCCACGATGATCAGTAGATAGCCGGCCTCCGCGAGACTTCCGACGTGGGTGGCATTCTGCGCCGAGTACGAGCTCGAGGGGTGGCAGTTAGGGACGTTACTGCTGCACGTATACTGGATCGTCCCGTTCGTGGTGGGAAACCCAAGATAGGCGTTCTGAGTTTCGCTGAAACCGGCCGCCGAGAACTCCTCGCTATACCAGGGTAAGAACAGGGCCGCTATCGTCAGCACTACCGCGATCAACAGCACTATCGCCGCCAGGGTTCGACCTCTTTTCGCCATGGGTGGCCTCAAGGACTGACTCGCTGCTACCCTAAAGAGACCGCAGTTTGACGAGAACGCCGCGGGTGACTCCCTCAAGCACGGCGGAGCCGCTAGCCTCGCCAGAGTCCAGCCGTAGAAAATGCTAACACGATATCGCCAATTCACAGTATCCATATTACCGGTACCAACCAGGCACCGGCCCACCGACGCGGCCCCGGGGAAACCCCCGGCACCGGGTCCGATCCAGCCGGATCCACGGCGTGCGCCGGGCCACATCTACATATGAATATGCATATGCGCTCACGCGCCCCGTAGAGTCGCAGGCCGCGCCCGTACGTCCACTGGGCGTTCGACGGCGTCGACCATGGGCCGAAGTGGAGTACTAAGACCCTCGAGAGGGGACCCCGCGAGCGATGGCGGAGGCGACTGGTCGATTGCGCGGTTTCGCTCCGCGGTGCCGACCGCTATCGGACGGTCGTCGGCGCCGTCCAGCGGGGCGGTGGTCGTTCGTCGACCGTGACGACGTGCACGAGACCGTTTCCGGAGGTTTCGCGCAGGTAGGCCTTTTAGCGAGTACCGGTTTCGGAAGAGCGGAGGACTCCGAACTTCCTCGGTGAAGACGACAATGATGGCTGCCAATGCGAAGAAGATCTGGATGGACGGACGGCTGGTCGACTTTGCCGACGCGAACGTGCACGTGCTCAACCACACCCTCCACTACGGGGTCGGCGTCTTCGAGGGGATCCGTGCCTATCTGACGACCCGGGGTCCCGCCGTGCTTCGGCTGAAGGAGCATGTCCAGCGCCTCATCGCCTCCGCGAAGTTCTACCACATGCCGATCCCGTACGGTCCGGAGGAGATCGAGCGGGCGATCCTGGAGACGCAGGCCGCGAACCCGACCTACCCGTCGTACATCCGCCCCCTCGTCTACCGGGGAGAGCCGGCGCTCGGCGTGAAGAACATCAAAGGCAAGGTCTCCCTCGCGATCGCCGCGATCCCGGCCAAGAAGTACCTCGGCGAGGGTTCGGACGCCGGTGTCCGCGCCAAGATCTCGCCGTTCCGCAAACCCCACTCGGACAGCCTCCCTTCGTACGCCAAAGCGGCGGGGAACTACCTCTCAGGGTACCTCGCCGGCGTGGACGCGAACCAGGACGGGTACGAGGAGGCGATCCTCCTCGACTCGAACGGCTACGTCGCCGAGGGGACGGGCGAGAACGTCTTCCTCGTTCGGAACGGGAAGGTCTTCACTCCGGGCCTCGAGTCGGACATCCTGCTCGGGATCACCCGCGACACCGTGATCCAGATGGCCTCCGACCTCGGCTACCCGGTCATCGAGAAGCTGATCTCCGTCAACGAGCTCCTCTCCGCGGACGAGGCGTTCTTCACGGGGACCTACGCCGAGATCGCCCCGATCAAGCAGGTCGGACACTTCGCGATCGGCTCCCGAACCCCGGGACCGGTGACCCAGAAGGTCGTCGCGCAGTTCCAGCGGGTCATCAAGGGAGAGGACCCGAAGTACCACCACTGGTTGGCACCGGTGCCCGAGCTTGCGCGGGTCGTGGCCAAGGTCCGCGCCTGAGCGCGCGACGAACGTCGCCGGCTACCGCGCGGCGGACGGGGCTACTCGACGTCCTCGTCCGGCACGGGGGGCGGCACGTGGGGGCCGTGGCTGCAGACATGGGTATGCGGGTCGGGTCGCCAGACAAGTTCGATGCGCAGACCCTCCGGGCCCCGTAGGTAGAGGGAGCGGGAATCATCCCGCTCCTTCTCTCCGGTGATCACGACCCGCGCGCGGCCGACCCGGCTCTTGAGCCCGGTCCACTCGCTGACCCGGAAGGCGATGTGGTCGACCCCCTTCGGTCCCTCGATCCCATCGTTCGCGTCGCGGAGGCCGAGCACCTGGTCGCCGAAGAGCAGGAACGTGTGGTCGGGACCCTCGCCGACGATGTCCATGCCCATCTGCTCGACGAAGAACCGACGCGCCTTCGCCCGGTCCTTGACACAGACGTCGACGTGGTCGTAACCTACCAGGCCGAACTCGCGCGGCGCCGTTTTCTGCGGCACACGGGGCGATAGACCTCGCCCGCTATATCGCCTCGGTTAGGCTCGGGGTTCGGCGGGCGGCACTCTGGTCGGGGTCGACGGAACCGAGGGGTGTTGCTCCCGCGTGGGTTTCCCTTATGGGAAGCGCTCCCTTGGCGCGCCTGTTCATGTACGACCTGCGTCAGCACGAATCCGATCTCACCGCGGCCCTCCGACGGCTCGAACGCGTCTCAAAGTTCGCCGACGTCATGGCGGAGGCCACGGTCGGGGCCGGCGTCCGTGTCGAACGGAAGGCGACCTCACCGTCCCAGGAGCCGACCCTCCGAGGGGCGGTCTTCCGGGCGTGGGCGGGCGGACGCTGGACGGAGGCGGCTACCTCCGTACTGGAACCGGCCGCGATCGCGCGCACGGTCGGCGACCTCGAACGGACCGTGGCGAAGGCGGGCGTGGGACCGGACCTCGCGGGGGAGGCGAACGCCACTCGCCAGGAGTGGACCGAGCGTCCCGCCCGACCGATGTCCGACCTTTCCTTTGAGGAGACGATCGCGCTCGAGAAGGACATCCTGGCCTGGGCGACCGAGATCCCCGACGTTCGGGAATGCCAGGTCTCGATCGGATGGGCCGAAGAGGAGCGGTTCTATCTCAACACGGCCGGAGCCCGGGTCTATCAGGTGACCCCCCGCACGCACTACTCCGTCGCGCCGATCGCGATGGAGAACGGGCGGGTCGAGTTCGACGCCCTGATCGAGGGGGGATTGGGGGGGCAGGAGCAGCTTTCCTCGCTCACCCAAGAACGGGTCCGGGAGGTCAGCCGAGGGGCGAAGGAGCTACTGCACGCCGCCGCCCCGCCCACGGGACAGATGGAGGTGCTGCTCGACCCGAGCACGACCGGGACGCTGGCGCACGAGTCGTTCGGGCACGGGACCGAAGCCGACCAGTTCGTCCGTGACCGTTCCTACCTCAAGCCGATCCTCGGCACGGTCGTCGGACCCGACTTCCTGACGATCATCGACAACGGGGCGTATCCGGGTGGCTGGGGAACCATCTACTGCGACGACGAGGGGCATCCCGGCCATCGCACGGTCCTCGTGGACCGGGGCCGATTCGTCGGGGGGCTGCATGATCGGGAGACCGCGGCGATGTTCCATGCGGCGCCGACCGGTAATGCTCGACGCGCCGACTTCCTGAGCCGGCTCTTCGTACGGATGACCAACACCTACGTGGAGGGAGGGGATTGGTCCCTCGAGGAGCTCATCTCCGAAACGAAGGACGGGGTCCTCCTCGAGCGGGCCACCAGCGGGATCGAGGACCCCCAGGGCGGCCAGATGCAGCTGAAGGTGAAGAAGGGCTACCGGATCGTGAACGGGGAGAGGACCGAGCTGGTCAGCTCGATGGCGCTCTCCGGCAAGGTCCTGGATGTGCTGAAGTCGGCGCGGGGGGTCAGCCGGCCGTCCGACTTCGAGATGAGCCCCGGGTTCTGCGGGAAGGGCCAGACCGACATTCTCCCGGTCGGTTCGGGGGGAACGTACCTCCTCGCTACGGCGATCGTGGGGCCGGCATGAGCGCGGACGCGGAAACCGCCTACCGCGTCGCCGACCGGGTAGCGACCGAAGGATCGTGGGACATCTTCGCCGAGCGGATCCGCCGGTACGAGATCCACCTGAACGGCCGCGCGGTCGAAATGATCCGGGGTCCGATCGAGCTCGAGGGGTACGGGTTGCGGATCCTGCGCCACAGGGAGGGGAAGACCTCGGTCGGGTTCCGCGCCTCGACCGACCTCTCCTCGGATGGGGTGCGGGAGGCCGTCCGCGAGGCCGAGGCGGTCTCCCGGTACTCGGTCTTTCCCGCGAAGAAGGTGGACCTGCCTCGCCCTGGTACCGCGGGGAACGGCGCGGTCGAGGTCTGCGACCGGCGCCTGTGGGACCACCCGCTAGAGTACCTTCAGGAGCATGTCGAGGCGCTGCTCTCGGCGTTCGAAGGCAAGGCGGACATCCTTCCGAGCTTTGGGTC